>CAZDCS010000014.1:0-15715 GCA_964504015.1 uncultured Mariniplasma sp.
AGTTTTCAAAGACTTCTTTTTGCTCGCTTCATTCACGCGCTTTATTATTCTATCACTATAAAACAAACTTGTCAACACTTTTTTGGATAAATTTTATTTTGTTTTATTTGATATTTTTTTTGCGCCGCCTTTATGAGCGACCTTTATTATTCTATAACAATAAACTTACAAAGTCAACACTTTTGTCTATAAAAAAAAGAAATATTTAAAACAGCTCTTCAAATAGTTCTTTTTGCTTATTTCAGCCTCTAAATACGCGTTTTCAGCATCTACTAAAGCTCTTTAATTATAAAATGGGTAACCCTTAGTTATGTTTCTCCACTCTACTTTCGAATTTAGCGAACACACTTTTTGAACATACTTGAAAATTCGAGACTATTCTAGTAAAAATTTATTATCAAATACGAATATTTCCTTATATATCTCTAGAAAAAAGAAACCAACGCAAATTTTAAAAACAATATGTATAATTGACAAAGACAAACCAACAATTAGCGACACTGAATCTAATTGCATTGTTGATAAAATCAACAAAACAGCCGACACCACACCATAAAGCCCTAGCGCAATAATTAAAATATTACCTTTTGCCGTTAAAGAACGGATCTCATAATCACTACATTGAAAAATAACCCCCATAAAAATAACGACTTTCAGCATCACACCAATCATAAAGAGAGGCCCAAATGCAGGAATCAAACCAAAATCAATTGCTAAAAACTGAATAGCTCCAACAATCACGTAGCTTAATGAGTAGGCCTTTATCGCTTTATTCTTGTTTGAAATCACGTAAATGCCCACAAACCCCATCAAAAGGGTAAGGTCTCCAAACCTTAGGTATAGGTTTAGAAACGGATTAACGATTGACACATTCTCAACTGATAGTTGAACTAAGTTAGCCGTATGGCTAACTATACCTAAAAAACAAGATACCAAAATTACGACTAGTGAAAACTGCTTCATAGATAACCCCCGTTCTAACAAGTTTCTTTTCCAATATCATTGTCACTAATTAAACAACTCTATCCCTTGATTAACCTAACTATATCATTATAGGTAACAAAAATAAATAACCCTATAAGCAAGAAGAGCATAACGTTATTAACCGTATTTTCGATCTTTTTGTTCAGTGGTTTTTTCGTTACCGCTTCAATCCCCAAAAAGACAAGCCTTCCACCATCAAGAGCTGGAATTGGCATCAAGTTCAACAACCCGATATTAATACTTAAAAAAGCTGTAAATCCTATTAGAGCAATAACCCCTTGCGAAGCTGTTCTACTAACTAGTGAGAAAATGCCAACAGGGCCCGATAAATCTCCGATACCGATATCTTCACTTGGGTCAAACAGCAACCCAATCGTATTAAATACTTGTCCTGTAGTATCACCAAACGCTCTAAATGGATAGGTAAGTGTGTATCCTAGATCAAAACTCGAAGTTGGCGACACCCCTAGGCGAAAGATTATTGCATCATGTCCTAGTTTCCCCAGTGCTCTTTCGCTGATTAAAGCATAAGTTGTTTGTTCCTCTTTTCCATCACGGGTGTAAAACACTGTAATATCTCCACGATTATTAACTTTGAAAAAAGCAATAATATCACCCCATGAAGAAATATCGTGTTCGAGTCCGTCAACAGAGATTTTAGTAATTAAATCCCCTGACATTAGCCCACCATCAGTGGTCGCTCTAGAAAATGCTTGGCCAATAATAGCTTGCTGTGAATGGATTGTTCCATCTTGATCAACATTAGCAAGTCCTGCCATTTGAATAACTGCTGCTACTGCAACATCCTCAACATCTGTTTGCACCCCGTTTCTCTCATAAGAAAATGAGATGATCGGTGAATCAAGATTATCCATTGTTGCCGATAAATCATACCAACTATTAATTGGATTCCCGTTAATATATGTGATTTTGTCTCCTGGAAGTAATCCAGCCAATTCAGCCGGTGTCGCTTCTCCGACCTCATCCACAATACTGCTATCAAGATTTGGTTTAAACAAAAAGAAACCAACAATTAAAAATAAAACTAGGGCTAGAAGAAAATTCATAACTGGTCCAGCAAAAATAACTAAAAATCTTTGCCACAAAGTTTTGCTTTCAAAACTCTTTTCAGCTGGGGTAATCCACATCTCTTTTTTATCATTAAAACGATAAAGTGCATTTCTAAGCACCGGATAACTGATTGTTTCTTCTTCTACTGTCAAATCAATATAAAGAGGGTCAAAGTTTTTACCATATAGATCAAAATTTTTAACAACACCAATTTTATCCGAACTTAGAGCTTCACTCAGTATGATTTCATAAATTTGCCCTTGTTCATTGATTCTTACACCAATAATTTGCCCCTTTTTAATTAAAGCGTCATTAACGCTTTCTCCGGCCATAGCAACATAACCACCAATTGGGATAGCACGAATTGAATAAACAGTTTCCCCACTTCGCCTTTGATAGATAGCTGGTCCCATCCCAAGCGAAAATTCATGGCATAAAATGCCCGCTCTTTTCGCAAAAAAGAAATGTCCGAATTCGTGAATTAAAATAATAACACCTAATACGATTATAAAAATAAGCACATCAAATATAAACATTATTTACCTCTTTCATATGTTTGTTCAATATTTTGTTGAATCATAGCGTCTGTTTCAATTATTTCTTCAAGTGTAGGGTTTGCGCTATTTTTAAAATTATTTACTGTTAATATTACTATTTCTTCGATTTCTAAAAACGATATTTTATCTTCTAAAAACAGTTTCACAGCGGCTTCATTTGCTGCATTCATAACTGTTGGCAGCAACCCCGCAGCCTTTCCAACACTATAAGCTAACTCAAGTAATGGATATCTTTTGAAATCTAGTTGTGCAAAACTTAAATCTCTAAGTTCTAACTGTTTATTATAAGAGGAACCTCGTTTCGGATAAAAAAGAGCGTAGGCAATTGGAATCTTCATATCTGAGTGACCCAAACTTGCTTTTATTGTACCATCATTAAAGTAAATAAGTCCGTGAACTACACTTTGCTTATGCAAAATTGTTTCAATTTTTTCAAATGGCACAGCAAACAAATGATGAGCCTCAATAACTTCAAGCCCTTTATTCATCATCGTTGCACTATCAATCGTAATTTTAGCACCCATTTTCCAATTGGGATGACTTAAGGCCTCATTTTTAGTAACTGTTTCCAATTGCTCTCTTGATAAATCTCGAAAGGCCCCTCCACTTGCTGTAATCACAAGTTTTTCGACACTTTCAATATCTTCTGCTTTAAGTAACTGCCAAAGAGCGCTGTGCTCACTATCAATTGGATAGAGACTAACTTCATGTTTTTTCGTAAGTTCATTAATTAAACTACCAGCCATCACCAGCGTTTCCTTATTCGCTAAAGCAATATCTTTACCTGTTTTAATTGCTTCAACAGTTGGCCTAAGCCCAGCTGAGCCCGACAAAGCATTAACAAGCAAGCCTTTTTTTTCATAACTAGCAACTTGGATCAAGCCTTTATCACCGCTCACGAATTTCGAACCAGGGTACTTGTTTTGATAATACACTAACTTCTCTTTTTTTCGCAAACAAACAATTTCTGCGCTAAAATCAGTTAAGATCTTATGATTTATTTTATCACAGCTACCTAAAGATATTCCAATAAGTTTAAACTGATTAGGGTTTTGTTTTAAAACTTGTAGTGTTTGTGAGCCAATTGACCCTGCTGCACCCAGCAAATAGATGTTTTTCATCAAATTACAATAGCCGGTGCTACACGATATATAATTAAAAAGATTGCGGTTAAAAACATTGCGACAAGAATAACTGAATCAAACCTGTCAATTAGACCACCATGACCCGGTAAAATAGACCCGAAATCCTTAATATTATAAGTTCGTTTTAACCTAGAAGCTACCAGATCTCCTATTTGAGCAAATATACTAGCCATAAAAGTCACCGGAACTATAATAAAGGCTTGAACCCAAATCGGGTAATCTTCTCCTATGCTAGAAAAATTTTCTAATAAGGTCCGCTCTCCACTTGAGTTAAGTAGGCTCCCTAACCAAGTGCTTGGGTCAAAAAAAGACCCGTAGAACAAAGCGAATATTGAGGCGAATATTGTTGCAAACAACGTGCCCGCAATTGCCCCTTCCCAAGATTTTTTCGGGCTTATATGTGGCGCTAACTTATGCTTACCATATTTTTTGCCGAAAAAGTAGGCGAACATATCTGTAAATGAAGTTATCAACAAAAGGTAGACAATAAATCTAATCCCTAGAAACCTAAGCATAATAATTGATGCTGCCCCTAGCCCAATATAATTAATTATCATTAAAGCTTTTCCGACATCTTCGCCATTAAAGTCTTTAAATAAGATTAAAAAGCTTAATAGTATAATCGTTAAAATAGGAATTGTGATACTCAAGACGTCATTACCGTCCAAAGGGTTTAGATCAGCACTCCCCCAAAATCCTCCAATACTAAAATAGGTTGCTAGTGTTAATAAAACAATCCCAATTTTCGGCAATAGCTGAAACTTCTTTTTCGTTTCATACATGCGAATCATTTCTAAGGATGCAATAACAACAAAAGCCATCATTAAAACTTGAAAAAGCTCTAAAAAGATTGGTATAGTAACTATAGGGATTAAGATTGATGCTAAGATTATTCCGGTGCGTAAACGATTCTTCATGCTAATCCTCCAAAACGACGATTGCGGTTTTGATAATCTTTAAGTGCTTTTTCCAATTCCTTTTTAGAAAAAGCCGGCCAAAATACTTTTGTAAAATAGAGCTCTGCATATGATGCTTGCCATAAAAGAAAATTTGATAGCCTTTGTTCTCCACTAGTGCGAATCAACAAATCAACAGGTTGTTTAATCATAAGGTTTTCTTCAATCATTTTTTGTGTAATTGGTTTTTCCAATTTATTAACCGCTGTAACGATTTCATTATAGCTTCCATAATCAGCCGCCACCACGAGTTCAAACTCTTGATAGTCTTTTGTTTCTTTTTCGATAATATTTATAACCTCTAATAACTCTTTGCTAAAACGATCTCTTCTGCCAGCAAAAGATATTTTATAATCAATATCTTTGATTTTAGAACGGTTCTTGTAGAACAGCTCAACAGGTTTAGACATCAAATATTTAACTTCCTCTTCTGGTCTTTTCCAGTTTTCAGTGCTAAATGCATAAACAGTTAACTTCTTGATTCCAAGTTCTTTTGCGGCTGTTGCAATGCGAAAAATATTTCTTCCGCCTTGATAGTGTCCAAAAGTTCTTGGTAGTCCCTTTTTTTTTGCCCATCTGCCATTGCCATCTAAAATGATTGCTACATGTGCAGGTATTATTGCTTTACTCATATAATTGCATCGAGATTCATTTCGAATCCACCTTGCTTTCTCATTGTTTTTTTAACTTACATGTCATAATCGCATATAAATGCCGGATAACCCGCCTTTTATTATTAACTAAATCTCTTGATTTAACATCTTATACATTATACCGTATTTGTTCTTTTTTTTAAATACTAAAAGTATTTATACAAAAAAAGGCACTAAGCCTTTTAATGAAAACAAAGTTAGAGCTGCAACAATTCTGCTGCTTTTATTTCAACTTCTTCATCGATTTTTTTAACAAATAGATTAGTTACCTCTTGTACATCTTCAAGATATCCTTTTTCATCATCTTCTGATAGTCCAAGTTTTTTAATTTGATCATTTCCATCGCGGCGAACATTGCGCAATCCAACTTTTGAATGCTCTCCCATTTTCTCGATATCCTTAACTAAGTCCCGACGTCTTTGTTCAGTGAGAGAAGGCAGAATCAATCTGATACCTACTCCATCATTGATTGGATTAAGTCCTAGGTCAGAAGCATGGATCGCTTGTTCGATTTTCTTTAATGTCGATTTATCAAATGGTTTGATAAATAATTGATTTCCTTCAACAACAGAAACAGAAGAAATCTGTTTTAGTGGTGTATCGACACTATAATAATCAATTGAAATTCTATCTAAAAGTGATGGGTTTGCTCTTCCTGTGCGAACAGTGGCAAACTCTTTAACAAGAACACTAACTGTCTTTGACATATGGTCTTCAACTTCTAATAAAACTAAATCAGCTTGATCATTCATGATATTATTCCTCCCATTTGACTAGGGTACCGATCGATTCCCCTAAAACTGCTTTTTTGATATTTCCACTTTCATTCATATTAAATACTAAAATGTCAATTTTGTTTTCTTGACACATTGAAGCGGCTGTTAAATCCATTACATTTAGTTTTTTTGCTAATATATCAATTTGTGAGATTATTTTAAACATGACTGCATCTGCATTTGTTTTAGGGTCTTTATCATAAACACCCTCAATGCCGTTTTTAGCCATTAACACTATATCTGCGTTTAGTTCTGCAGCACGAAGCGCTGCAGCAGTATCTGTTGAAAAGAATGGTGAACCAGTCCCTCCAGACAAAATCAAAACACGCCCTTTTTCAAAATGCCTAAGTGCTCTTCTTCTAATATATGGCTCAGCAACATTGCTTACAGGTAGAACAGTCATAACCCTTGTTGCTACATCAATTGATTCTAATGCATCTTGGAGTGCTAATCCATTCATAATTGTCCCAAGCATCCCCATATAATCAGCTTGTGCACGATCCATCCCCAACTCTTCGCCAGTTTTACCACGCCACAAGTTCCCTGCTCCAACTACAACACCAATTTCAACGCCTAATTCAACAACTTCTTTTATTTCGGTGGCAATGCTTTTCACTGTTGCTGGATTAATGCCGTAAGTCCCATTACCTTTCAACGCTTCACCACTAAGTTTTAAAATAACTCTTTGGTACATTTTGCCACGCCCCTTAAATTTTTATTTGTTGCAAGTTGCTGCAGCAACTTCTGCTGCAAAATCTTCCTCTTTTTTCTCAATGCCTTCGCCAACTTCTAGACGAATAAAACTTAAAATAGAAGCATCTCTAGCTTTTAAATAGGCGCTAACTTTTGTATCAGGGTCTTTAACGAAACCTTGATCAACTAAGCAAATGTTTTGTAAGTACTTATTTAAGCGACCTACAACCATTTTATCAACAATGTTAGCCGGCTTACCCTCTGAAAGAGCTTGCTGTGTCAAAATATGTGTTTCATGCTTTAACGTTTCTTGATCTATTTGTGAACGGTCTAAGTAAATAGGTTTTTGAGCAGCAATATGCATTGCCATGTCTTTAGCTATTTCAGCATCATCGCGACTTATAACAACTAAAACTGCAATACGTCCACCCATATGCAAATATGAACCAAAACCTTGTTCCTGTTTTTTAACAACTCTTGACACGCGTCTAAGTGTTAATTTTTCTCCAATTGTTGCTGTAGCATTAGCAAGTATTATTTCTAGTGTTTCCCCAGCTGTTGTAAGAGCTAGTGCGTCTTTTGTGTTAGTTGCTTTTGAATTTATGATAATACTTCCTATTTTATCTAGTAAACTTAAAAAAGTATTGTTTTTAGCAACAAAGTCTGTTTCTGAGTTTAGTTCGAAAATAACTGCTTCATTACCTTTTGTAATTACTCTGCATAGTCCTTCAGCGGCAATTCTGCTAGCCTTTTTAGCTGCTTTTGCAACGCCTTTTTCTCTTAGGTAATCAACTGCTTTTGCAACGTTACCATCTGTTTGTACCAAAGCGCGCTTACAGTCCATCATTCCCGATCCAGTTTTTAGTCTTAATTCTTTGACCATTTGTGCTGTTATTGCCATATTTGTTTTCCTTGTATAAAACTATCTTAGTTTAATATACATCCTTTCGTTATTGTTTGTCGTATTTTTAAAAAACATGGAGATAAAAATACCCCCATGTTTAGCCTTATTTTAGTAGATTAATAAGTTCTGCTTTTTTAAGGGCTGAATAACCACTAAGTTTGCGTTCTTTGGCCAATGTGCGAAGCTCCGTAACTTTCATTGACGAAAGACTTTCCTCAGTTATCTTACTCGTTGTCTCAACAACAGGTTTTACAACTGCTGCTTTTTGTTCAACAGCAGGTTTAACAACTGCCGCTTTTTGTTCAACAGCAGGTTTAACAACTGCCGCTTTTTGTTCCACAACAGGTTTTACAACTGGTGTTTTTTGTTCCACAACAGGCTTAGCTTCAACTCTGCTTTCAGTTGATGGTCTTGGGTTATGTCTTTGTGGTCTAGAATTATCTCTATAATTGCTTTTTCCATAATCCCTATTATTATCTCTTGGTTTATAATTTGGTCTATCTCTTCTTGGAGGAGCAGACGTTATTGGTTCATCAGCGAATTTTTCTACAACTCCGCCTTGACCTTCAATAATTGCATTCCCCATAACCCATGAGATTAATTTTACTGCGCGAATCGCATCATCGTTTGCTGGGATTATGTGATCAATTTCATCTGGATCGCAATTTGTATCAACAATCCCGAAAATCGGTATTTTCAACTTGCGAGCTTCTAAAATTGCATTTCTTTCTTTTCTGGGATCAATAATGAAAACCGCTTCTGGAACTTTTTTCATATCTTTGATTCCACCAAGAAATTTATCTAGACGATCACGTTGATGCATTAATTGTTGAACTTCTTTTTTAGAAAGCTTGTCGAAAATGCCGTCAGCTTCCATTTTATGCAAGTCGTGAAGTCTTTTAATCCGGCGACGGATTGTTTTAAAGTTTGTTAATGTTCCACCTAACCAACGTTGGTTAACATAGAACTGTCCTGTACGGATCGCTTCTTCTTTAATTGCTCCTTGAGCTTGTTTCTTTGTTCCTACAAATAAAACCTTACCACCATCTTGGACAATCTTTAATAGTGCTTGATAAGATTTCTCAATCTCAATTGCCGTTCTCTTAAGGTCGATAATGTAGATTCCATTTCTCGAAGTAAAGATGTAGGGCGCCATTTTGGGGTTCCATCTGCGTGTCTCGTGACCAAAGTGAACTCCTGATTCTAAAAGTTGTTTCATTGATACTACTGCCATAACTTTAAATCCTCCATTTTGTTTTTTCTTCTGTACCACTACTGGAAAACTCACCCGAAGGCACTAGAGTTTTTTAACATGGTACATGCTTATTTTCATAGCCTTATTAAATATAACATATTTATGCTTCATTTGCAAGTTCTTGCAGAATTTTTTTACTTCCCGCTACTTCCAAAACCACCTAGACGTCTAAGACGATCAGGCTTGTCTTCATCGGTTTTTTGAAAGGCAATAAATATCCCTTGGGCAATGCGCTCCCCTTTGAGGATTTCAGCCTTTTTATCTCTTATATTCATTAAAGACACCATTATATGCCCTTCATTATCTGTATTTCCGTAGTAATCAGCATCAATAACGCCAACGCTGTTACTCATAACTAACCCTTTTTTGATTGAAAGAGATGAACGCGCAAAAATAAAGAGTGCTTCACAGCTGTTCATGCGAACTTTTAATCCTGTTTTAATAATCTTGATTTCTCCTGGTTCAATTGTAACATCGTGAGCACTTGCTAAATCATAACCTGCACTACCACTAGTCGCTCTTTTTGGTATTTCTATATTATTATCTTTGTATGTAGAAATTATTTCAAATTTTCGCATAGTCTGCTCTCCTTGATTTTGTTTAAGATTGTGTTTTCCCTAACTAAAACTGTTTTCAACCCTTTTTTTTGATGTTGCTTATCATTGCTAACCTGTTTATTTTGTTGTAAAGCTTGTTCAATCGAAACCCACCTTGGTTCTACCCCGTGGGCAATTTCTAAAGTGGTTAACTTTTGTTTTGCAAAAACAAGAACTTCCACTAGATAATAAACTGATCTTTGTAATAAAATGATGTTTGTTTCGCTAGCTTCATAGCATTTTTCTGTAGTTTGATAACATCTCTTAATTATATTAATCGATTCAGCACCTAATTCTTCTTTTAGCTCTCTTTTTAAAGCTGCTTTTTCATCTTCAAACTCTTTAATACCTCCACCTGCAAAAGTATAATCTCTAAACTTTTTAGAATAGATCATTAAAACCTCAGCTGAAGCATTAAAGATTATAGCCCTAACTGTTTGTCTGTTTTTAACTAATCCTTTTTCGACAAGGCCTTTTTCAATAATAACTGGTTTAATTTCAATCATTTTTTGATCATCCTTGGATGTGTTTTCCGGTATTTTTCTCTTAGGATTTCACTTGAAACATGCGTATATATCTGTGTTGACTTTAGGTGCTTATGCCCCAAAAGTTCTTGGACAACGCGCAAATCAGCTCCATGATTCAGTAACGTGGTAGCAAACGCATGTCTTAACATATGGGGGCTGATCTTATATGTTTCTCCAGCACCCTTAATAATCTGTTTTAAAATCACCTGTAGTCCTCTTGTTGTTAAAGCTGTGCCTTTATAGTTAATAAACACTTGGCTCTGTGAGGTCTCAGGGCCTTTAGCTAACAAAATAGGTCTTATATATGTTAGATAGTGCTTTAGATCATCACTAATTTTTTGATGTAGGGGGACATAACGATCTTTAGAACCCTTACCATGAATTAATATTTGTGCGCGCTGAATTTGAATATCTTTAAGTGTTATATTAACAACTTCACTTGAGCGCAGTCCACAACTAAATAATAGATCTAATAAGACATGATTTCTAAACCCTAATGGTTTATGGCGATCAATCGCTTTTAGCAATAACTCTATTTCATCATCGGCAATAATCTTAGGCAACTTCTTTGGTATCTTAGGTATCTCTAGATTTCTAAAAATGTTAACATCAATTTTTTTGTTTATCATTAAATAATCATAGAAGGTCCGCAAAGTTGAAATTTTACGAGCGACCGATTTTTTAGCATACCCTTTAGTATCTAGATGAGCAACAAAGTGTCTTGCTAACCTTTGTCTTGTTGCATCTAGGAGGCCATCTGCTAATTCTTCGCTTATAATAAAGTTTTGAAAATCCTTAATATCTTTTAAGTAACTAGTCACTGTGTGAACTGAATAGTTCTTTTCAATTGTTAAATAATCTTTAAAAGCATCCCTAACATCCACTTATAATTCCCCCTTAAATTTCTGTAAGGCTTCAAGTGAACGTTGTGCATATAATTCTTTCCTCATTTTCTTTTTATGCTTAAAACCTAGCCCTGGAAACAAACCTAGATTAGCATTCATTGGTACAAAAGATTTATTTGGAGTAGAGATATAATTAGCCATCGCCCCCATCATTGTTTCAGGGGGAAAGGGCATTAACCTATTTTTTTTGAGCAGTTGCGTGATTTGAATAGCTGCATTCAACCCTGAAGCAGCACTTTCAACATACCCCTCAACACCACTTATCTGACCAGCGAAAAAAAGATTAGGGTGCTTTTTAACTTGGAAACTACTGTTTAGTGTTTTAGGACTTTCAATATATGTGTTTTTATGCATTACACCATAACGAAGAATCTGAGCATTTTCTAATCCGGGAATTAGTTGAATAACTCTTTTTTGCTCACTCCATGTTAGATGCGTCTGAAAGCCAACGATATTATACATCGTTTTAGCTGCATCATCTTGTCTTAATTGTACAACAGCGTGTGACATTTTTCCATCTATTTCAAGACCTACGGGCTTCATCGGTCCATATAATAATGTTTGGATTCCGCGCTTAGCAATAACCTCAACTGGAATACAACCTTCAAAAACATTGTTTTCAAAGTCTTTTATCTCGGCTGTTTCAGCCGTAGTTAATGCGTTATAAAACTTTTGATATTGCTCTTCATCCATTGGGCAATTAATGTAAGCTGCTTCACCTTTATCATATCTACTCTTTAAATATGCAATATCCATATTAATTGACTTTTTGTCAATAATTGGCGCGATCGCGTCAAAAAAGTGTAGGTGTTCAGCTTCAATAATTTTTGTTATCTCTTTAGTTAAATCAGCACTAGCCAATGGCCCTGCACAAATTATTGTTAACTGATCTAGATCGATCGTTTTAACTTCTTTTCTAATCACTTCAATATTTTTATGTGCATTGATTTTTTCATAAATATATTTTGAAAAAAGTTCTCTATCAACTGCTAAGCTAGATCCTGCAGGAACTTGCGAAGCTAACGCAGCCTCGATAACTAACGAATTAAACTCTTTCATCTCGCATTTTAATAATCCTACTGCGTTTTTCAAATCATTTGACCTTAATGAATTAGAACAAACAAGCTCAGCAAAATCACCTGTCTGATGGGCAGGGGTCATTTTGTTAGGTCTCATTTCATATAACTTAACTGCTATATTTTGTTCAGCAAGATAATATGCGGCCTCAACACCAGCCAACCCTGCTCCAATTATCTTTATCATATAATCACCAGTCCAGTCTTATTATACCTTAATTAACTATTTAGTTTTAATACTAATTGGTCTAGCTTGAGGTGTTAGTCCAAAATCTTGATAAAACGGTGTCATTTTATAATAAACATCTTTAATTATAACAATCATTATAATTGAGTTTAAAGGGATAAATGCCTTCCTTAACAGCAACCACGTAAAATCACCACTCGCAAACCCGTAAAAGTCAAGAGCGAATGTATTTGCCGAAGATGCCAGTAAGTAGGTCAAAGGCAAAACAAGAGCTAGTTTAAAGACAGAATACCTTTTATGCAAAAATAGCCCCGGCAGCAAGCCCCAGAAAAAAGCACCTACCATAAATAGCGGCAAGAAACTCTTTCCAGAAATTGTCACACCAAGTACATCACTTACAAGGGCGATAAGTACCCCGTAAAACGGGCCTAACACAATACTGCCAATTACCGTTGGAATTGCGTGAAAAGGCAACCCAAAGTTTTCAATCCCTAGCACTTGCTTGAAAAAAACATCGATAACAATTGATACTGCCGCAAAAGAGGCAGCCATGGTAAGTTTTAAAAGCTTGTTTGATTTGTTCATGAAAAAAAGACCTCCATTTTTTTGAGGTCCACTATAATTACTTACAGCGGACACATTAGAAAACCGCCACTTTTGTGTTCGTTCCAACCTTTCTAGCCCATGGTCAGACACTTAACGCGTTCTAATTGCTCTGTAATTCATATTATACAGCATTTTTATCTAATTGTAACACTTAATTATTTCTTTTTAATTTAGTTTCCAATCAATTGGTTTTAAGCGGTTTTGTTTTAAAAAATTGTTTGCTTTAGAAAAAGGGCGTGAGCCAAAAAAACCGCGGTAAGACGATAGCGGTGAAGGGTGAACAGACGTTAGAACTAAATGCTTATCTTCATTGATAAACCTTTGATACTTTTTAGCTTTCGCTCCCCATAAAATAAAAACACAAGGTGGTTTTTTCTCATTAAGTTTCTTAATGACTTCTAAACTAAACGTTTCCCATCCTTTGTCTTTGTGGCTAAGTGGTTTATGCAACTCTACGCTAAAAATTGTATTAAGTAATAAAACCCCTTGTCTAGCCCAACTTGTCAAGTTTCCTGTCATTGGATAAGAAACACTAAGATCATTTACTAGCTCTTGATAAATGTTTTTTAAACTAGGTGGGATCTTCCCTTGCAAAACACTGAAAGCTAAACCGTGCGCCTGATTATGGTTATGATATGGATCTTGTCCAATAATAACAACTTTTACATCTTTATACTCACACAACTCAAAACAAGAAAACCGCTCATCTTTGGGCGGTAAAATTGTTTTTGTCATCTCTTCTGTTGTAAGAAATTTAGCTAATTCTTGAAAGTACTTCTTTTTTGATTCTATTTCAATAATATCATCCCAAGTCATTTAACTTCCTTCTTCATTCCTTTTATCATTTTCACAATTATAACAATAATGATAATATTAACAATACCTAGAATAAGCAAAATCGGATTAGCAAGAATGCTGCCAATTTTTGTGCTGACTAATCCCACTTTAGGGATTACTAGTCTAACCTCACCGATAATATCAGTAAAGACTAAGTCAGTTGGTTGACCGCTTTGATCAACCCATTCATCAAAGACACCTATTTGTGCTCCATATGGTTGAGTTTCATAAACTGTTTGATTATTACTAATAACAATTTCAGCAAGATAGTGAGTCACAATTTCTCTTGAGTAAATTGTGTTACCCGCACCATCTCTTTGGTTTGTCGGTAAATATGTATAAAACGTAATGATATCTCCAACTTCTAACTTCTCTTGTGTTGTTTTAGTAACGATAACCATATCCCCAATGTTTATTTCTGGTTCCATGCTGTTTGAGACAACAGAAAAATTTCTGTAACCAAATAAATCGAAAGTAATATTTGGCATAAAGGTTTGTGAGACGATAAAAAAGCCTAGGAAAAGTACCGTTAAGTAAAATAAAACCTCTTTAATTATATTTGTTTTTTTATTCTTCATCTTTATCCTTTTTATTGAAATGAACCTATTAGCTAATAGGTTCATTTGTTTTTTTGATATACAAATAATAAGTCACTGCAAATAGTAAAGCATATAGCGCAACAAGAGAAATAAAGCCCATTGTCGTAGAACCAACATAATTAACTCTATGAATTAAATTACCTGCGTTTAAATATATTCCATCAACATCTGCTATTTTAACTTGATTAGCTATAAATCCGTCGAATGTAGTATCTAGTGTGCCTGTATCTCGGTTGATTGCTACAACTTGTTCAACCCAATAAAGATCTGTCCCATATTTTCCAAAAATAACAACCTTATCGCCTATAGCAAGGTTATCGGCATCAAAGTGCTCAATAACGATAACTTCAGCAAACACCTCACTGTCGAGTTCTTGTCCCATAGTCACAGCCAAAACTGTTGTTTGGCCAAATGCATTAAGTCCTCTATTAGGAGAAATCAGTATAATAGCTAGCAAAAAGATATGTGTGAAAGCTAATGCGAGTGCTACAAAATATATTATCTTTCGGTTGAGCTTAATAGCGAACCTACCTTTTTTTCTACTTTTCATATGCTCTATCCTATCTTTTCGTTAGAGCCTTTATCTTTGAAGTAATCGTCAAATCAAGACTACCTATTTGTTCTTTTGCTCTAGTTTTTCATTTTTATCTGATTTTAGCAAAATAATAATTGCAGTAACAATTGCAATATTAACAATAATTGCCGCTATCCCAAAAGGACTTTTAACAAACTCCACAGGGTAACCCATGTTAGCTATTCTAAAATTGTAAGCCCCAATAACATCTTCATCTCTTAAAGGCCGAGCATCAGGGATGGTGCTTCCTTCTCTATTTGTTCGAAAAACTCGATTACCATCGATATCTTCAGTTATTTCGTGAATATAATGAGCAACAAAAACTCTGTTTCCATCATAATTGATATCTGCTTCAAAACCGATTATATTCCCGACCTCTAAGCTGTCAAAATCAGCCTTAGACACAAAAACAATGTCTAACGCCTCAATCGTTTCTCTCATCGTTTCTGTTTGAACTAGATAAGTGCCAAATCCAAATAAGTTCATCGTTCTTTTGGGGAATTCTAGTACAAATAGTAACGTTAAAAACATAAGAAATGTAGTTGCTACAACAGTGATTGGTAAGATCTTTAATAGAATTAGTCGAATCGTTTTATTTAGCGTTTTTTCTTCCATTATGCTTCTCCTATAAGAAATTAGATTTTGTTTCATTATAAATTATATCATAATTTCTTACTAAGAGCATTTGAATTTAATAGAATTACTTAATTATTTGAGTATAACTCCCAATAACCATTAGATCCCGGTGCTCCTGGTGTCATATTAGTAGAAGTAGCTATTGCTCTATAAGCTACGTTTTCAAATATTGCAACAG
>CAZDCS010000015.1:0-15586 GCA_964504015.1 uncultured Mariniplasma sp.
GTCCCGATCGATACCCTTGGCTGGGCCAATACTTCTGTTGCTACTACAACTCTAACATTTAGACCCAAGGCAGTAGAAACACCTGCCAACAAATATGACTTTATTGATGGCAGGTAAATACTACTTATGATTTTAAACTTTCTAATTTGATAAACTTCTACTAGCTCTACTAATTTAGGATCAACGTTTTTAATTCCCATTACGACATTTTGATACAATAAAGGGAAAGTAATTAAAAATGCAACTAAAAGTGGTGCTCTTTCTGAATCTAGCCAGATAATTGCTAGAATAATAATTGACATTACTGGAATAGACTTAAATATCGTCACAATCGGCTTTAATAAATAGTTTATTGGTTCATATAGTCCAGCCAACATACCTAGCACTACAGCCAACACAAAAGCAATACCAAAAGCTAGAGTAATTCTCCATAATGTCGCTAAAACCACACTTGCGAATGTTTCTGTTCTAACTATTCCCATTAGGGAATCAAATGTAGCAAGTGGAGACGGGACTAAGATTTGTTTATCAACAATTAAACTTACTATATGCCAAATAGCGATCAAAACTACTATTGATATTAAAAGATATTTGATCTTAAACCCATTATGACATGAAGAATTTGTCATCAGGCAGTGCGCCTCCGATTAAATCAGGGTTAACACCCAGCAAAATACGGTAATAATCCATTAGAGCTTCTCTTGACTCTTGTGCTGTTCTAAAAGTGAAATTACCCCGACCTTCATTAAATGACTTTACAACAATTGCTGCAGTTAGACCAAGACCAAGCTCTTCAGCATACGCACCTGCTTGCTCTGGGTTTGCAATCAACCAGTCAATTGCTGCTTCATACTCAGTTAAAAAGGCAGTCACTACATCCGGATGATTTTCAATTAAGTCATTAGAGATAATTAGTGCTGCTTGAGGGATACCATCTGTTGCTCCAGTTGCTTCTGTCCACTCTTCTTGTAGATCGATAATTATTCTCGCATTTGAGTTTCTCATTAGAACCTTAGAAAGAGCTGGTTCAGGCATTAGTGAAGTAATACTAGTTTCGCCTGCAGCAATCACAAGTTGTGCTAATGCTTGACCACCAGCAACATAATTGAAAGTCACGTCCACATCAGGTGTAACATCATTATCATTCATTAAATATCTAGTGATAATATCTGGCGTTAAGCCTTGCCCTAGCATGTTTATTGTTTCACCTTTAAGGTCATCCCAATTATTAATATTTGGATCAGTTGTAACAATATACAAAATACCCCAAATGCTAACACCCGCAAAAGTTATCTCAATTCCTCTATTATAAAGGTTTATTGCTAGGTTTGAAGGAACAATAGCAATATCAGCCTCTCCTGATGCAACTTTACCTGCCATAAGTGCTGGATCAGTAACACTTTCATAGTTAACCGTTACGCCCTCACCTAGACTAGGATTGTGTTTAAACATTCTAACCATTGATAATGTTGGATGCCCTGATGGGACAGCAACATTAATCGTTATTTCTTCAACTGGTTCTGCCTTACAGCCTGCTGCAAACGCAATCAACAGTACAACTACAATTATTGATAATATTTTCTTCATTTTTATTCTCCTTTTTTATGAACAACCGCAACCGGTATGTTTTTCAAGTTCTATCTCTTCTTTATCTGGTTTTATAATAATAAGCAGCATTTTAAATTTCTCGATAGCTACTAATCCGTGGGGAACATTAGCTGGCATAACAGTTGTTTCCCCCGCTTTTAAAACTAGTTTTGTATCTTGAATCGTAATACTAACCGAACCTTCTAAAACAGTAACCATCGCATCTCCTGGTGCTTGATGAGTACTAAGTCCTTCTCCTTTGTCAAAAGAAAACAGTGTAACACTTACTTGACTCTTTTGTGCTAAAGAAACACTACTCACTCTTCCTTCGCCATATGAAATATGCTCTTTTAGATCAATTACTTTCCCAAAATCAATATTCTTGATTAATTTGTTGCTCATATAATTCACCGTATATATAATATGAATATATACCCTTTCTATTTGTTTTATAATTTATATTATATCAAACATATTACCTTTAAACAACTAATCTAATTTACTTTATAATTACCTAAAAATTTGCTATAATGATTATAGTTGTATACAGGAGAACTGGGAGGTCAACATTGACTAAAAGAAAACTAATTATCGAATCTTTATCTGTTTTGGTTTCATTTGTTTTAATTGCACTCGGCTTTTTTCTAAGTGACAACCCTTTATCGGGTCCACAGCCTCAACATATTGTAATATTGTTTGGCTCAGCCTTTTTTATTGGCGGATTTGCAAAAGCAAAATCCGGAATAACAAGGGTTATTAAAAATAAGTCTTTAAATGTTTCTGTTTTGATGATAATCGCTGGACTAGGAGCATTTTATATTGGGAATTACCATGAAGGAGCTGTTTTAATTCTTATCTTTTCTATTAGCGGAATGCTTGAAACCTATGTTTCTTCAAAAAGTGATAAAGCATTAGTTAGTCTTCTTGAACTAGCTCCAAAAATAGCGCTTTTAATAAAAGATGGCGTAGAAAGCGAAGTCCCTATTTCTCAACTTAAAGTAGGTGACTACGTTGTAGTTAAAGTTGGGCAGCGATCTCCAGTTGATGGCGTAGTTACCCAAGGGTCAACTTCGCTAAACCAAGCAGCTATAACTGGCGAGTTTTTGCCTGTCTCAAAGACTATTGATGATGATGTTTTTGCAGGATCAATTAACATAGAGTCATCGATTATCGTTAAAACAACAACTGATCCTAGTAAATCAGTAGTTCAAAAAATTGTTGTTTTCGTTGAACAAGCACTAAAGAGCAAAACAAAATCACAAACTTTTATCGACCGGTTTGAAAAACACTATGTTCACGCTATTGTTTTTCTCGCTGTTGCGATTATGATTTTCGCACCATTACTCGGCATATTAGATGCCGAAACTGCGATTAACCGAGGTATTATCGTTTTAGTTGTTGGGTCCCCTTGCGCCCTAGTGGCGTCGATAACCCCCCCCATGTTATCTTCCCTTTCAAATGCTGCACGAAAAGGCATTTTGATTAAAGGTGGTTATCCCCTAGAAAATATTAACAAGGTAAAAGCAGTTGTTCTAGATAAAACAGGAACTCTTACAACTGGAAAGCCAAAAGTTGTTCATATTGAATCCATTAGCTCAATCAATAAAAAAGAACTTAAATCCATACTGCATACAATTGAAAAACAATCTAATCACCCTCTTGCTAAAGCAATTTCTGACTCACTTGCAGACGAAAAAATATTGTCTTCCATTAGAACAACTGAGGTGTCGGGTAAAGGGATGGAAGCAACCATCGCTGGTGATTTATGGCAAGTTGGAAAGTTTGATTCTAAATCTACAACAGATTTGAAAAACAAACTAGATGTTTGGTCTAAATCTGGTCACAGCAACGTCTTGATTATAAAAAACAGAAATTTAGTTGGCTTTGTTTCTTTGAAAGATTCGATTAGAAAAGATGCTAAATCTGCTATCTTAAAACTTAAAACGCTTAAAATTAGAACCGTCTTACTCACAGGCGACAATTACTATACTGCTGCTGCAATCGCAAAACAGACAGGAATTGATGAATTTAAAGCTGATTGTCTACCTAATGATAAAGTAGACTACATTAAAAAACTTCAAAAGACTTGTGGTAAAGTTATGATGATCGGGGATGGGATTAACGATGCCCCTGCATTAGCAGTGTCTGATATAAGTGCTTCAATGGGTAGTGGCTCTGATATTTCTCTAGAAACTTCTGATATTATCTTTATGAACAATAAATTGGGAAATATCACAAAAACAATTACACTAGGAAAAAGAATGCGCTTTAACACTTTGCAAAACATTATCTTCTCCTCAACAGTAATACTCTTATTATTCATTAGTAATATATTTGGCATAATTGATCTACCATCAGGGGTAGTTGCTCATGAAACATCAACAATTATTGTCATTCTTAACAGTCTTCGTTTATTGTTTAGATAATAAAAAGCACATATAATTTTTTAGGCGCTCTTAATTCTATTTTACTTATTTTGATATTTGACGATATGTAATCAAACACACAACCTGATCTTGGGGTGTGTGTTTTTCGCTATAATACATGATTTTTGCGATCATAAATTATGAACTAGTCTAACAAGTGAAAAACTATTCTTTTCTTCTGCTAAATTAACTTAAACTAATTCTATCTATCTCATATTCCGCCTTCTCCTTTTGGGTGAGATAATAATCTTGCTCATATAGCTGTCGATAGTTTCTAGCTATTAAAACGGCATTTTTATGATTATGTGCGCCAAATGGGATAAAAAATAGAAAGCTTAACACTACTGGACTAGAAGAATCAGCAGAAAAATAATTCATCACTATCCCTGCAACTAGACCAATAACACCTATTGAAAAAGTTATAACAAGCGGTTTTAAATATTTTTCTTTTTTCCCTAATCTAGACAATACAACAGCGTGATCAAAAGCTTTTTTCAGAAACCAAGCTCCAAAACCTAATTGAATCATATTAATAAATAACTGATACGAAAAAGAAAAATCAATTGTTATTGTAGCAATTAGACTAATGCCTAATAAAACTAGAAGGTACTGTTTGTGATGGCTCTTTTCCACATATGAATGTAGAGCAGAGTCCTCTTTTTTTAGCATACTCAAGTTCATGGGTTTTAAGTCTAGTACTTTTTGCTTAACATATTTCTTATTCATCATGTATTCAAGTACAATGTTACTCAAAAATAAAAGCACAACAGCAATAATTAGCAAGGGTCTAATGCTCAATGACAAAGCACCAGAAAAGTAAAGGTATATTAAAAAAACTCCTAAAATTCGGATCGCTAGATCGATTCTAGATTCCACCATAAATACCTCATACTTATAATTAAAGTTATAGTCTATATACCTAGCTGAAAGCAGTAGCGTAATTATCATAGCAAAGAAAACAAACCAAGCAGTACCACCTATATCCCTACCATTTGCAAAAGCAAAAAAGGCCGTAATAGCTAGAACATAAACCAAGAGGTTCAAAATATATAATAACTCTACATTTTTCTTCATCAAAACCCTTTCATCAAACAAAGGTGCTACTATTTTAGAAATATTTGGAGTTGATTTTTTTAGTTAATGTCATTTTACCATAAAAACCATTTATTCTAAAAAAGTACAATCTCGGATCTTTCAATTCTTTGCCTTAATCTTAGAATCTTTTCTTGAATTATTTTTTGTGTTTTGATAAAAGCTGCTTTCCCTTTTCCACTAGGGTCATCAAGTCCCCAGTCTTCTTGGTGTTGACAATGAATAAATGGGCAGGACACATTGCAGCCCATTGTTACTAAAATATCAATTCCAGACTCGAGATTATCAAGTGTCTTTGGTGCTTGTCCGGTATTCATATTATATTGATGCAGCTCTAGTATTGTTTTTACAGCATCTTGATTTATTTGACTCTTTAGTTTAGTGCCAGCACTAAACGCTTCAAAAAAATCACTATGATAAAGCTTAGTTAGTGCTTCTGCCATTTGTGAGCGACAACTATTATGCACACAAACATAAGCGATTCGATATTTTCTCACAAAAAACTCCTTTTTAGTTATTTCTAGATATGTCTCTTTATCATTGCCATAGCATCACTAACCGAAAGTAACCTCCCTGATGAAACTGCCCTACCATTAATAACAAGTCCTGGCGTAGCAACCACCCCATACTTCATAATCTCATTCATGTCCCCTATTTGCTCAACTACTACATCAAGCTTCATTTTCTTTGCTGCTTGTTTAATGTTTTCAAAGTTCTTACTAGACTTCTTGCAACAGCCTCCTAATGCCTTAATTTCCATTTAAAAACCTCCTTTTTTTTAGATAAATAAAAATTCTAACATATTAAATAAGTATCCGATTATAATAATCCCAACTAAAACGATGCTAACAAAAGCGATTAATAATTTTGGTTTAATGACTTTTTTTAACATTACAAATGAGGGGATAGATAATGTTGTAACTGCCATCATAAAGGCTAGAATCGTACCTAGACCAGCTTGTTTGATAAATAGTGCTTCGGCCACAGGGATAGTACCAAAGATATCAGCGTAAATTGGAGCACCAGCAATAACAGCAAATAAAACCGAAAACCCATTATCAGATCCCAAAGCACCTTCGACTAATGCTTGAGGAATAATATTGTGAATCGCACTACCAATTATCGCTCCAATTAAGATATAGATAACAACTTTTTTATATGTTTGAAACATTTGCTCCTTAGCGTAACTAAGTCTCTTCTTTTGTGTCATCTTCTCAGAATCTATATCAATGCTCTCCCCTTGCAAGACAAAAGGCTCTATATGTTTACCCAATCCAGTTTTATCAATTATTGTCCCCCCGACAACTGCTAAGATTAAACCGACAATAACGTAAGCAATCGCCACTTCAAATCCAAAGATTGACATTAATAGAATAAATGCACCTAGATCAACTAAAGGACTTGATATTAAAAATGAAAAAGTAACACCAGATGATAGCCCCGCTCTAGAAAATCCAATAAAAAGTGGAATTGATGAGCAACTACAAAAAGGTGTTACAGTACCCATGAGCGCACCTACTGTATTGGCTCCAATTCCTTTGTATTTTCCTAGAATTTTTTTTGTTCTTTCCGGCGGAAAAAAACTTTGGATATAGGATATGATAAAGATTAAAAAACATAATAGAATTCCAATCTTAATAAAACTGTAGAGAGAAAAGTGAATAATTTCACCTATTTTCGTCTCTAAGATATCTTGTCCAAAAATAAAGCTTAAAAGAGCACCAACTAATTCTCCTACCCACTGCATTCCTAGGATCTGTCGGTAAATAAAATCCATTATTTACCATTTTCTAGGCATGGTTTTTGTCTTGTACCTATTTTATCGAAAAAAACTCTAAACTGATCAATGCTATCATTATTAAGCCAGTAAAAGATTTTACTCCCAACTTTTTCGGCTGAAACTAAACCAGAATTTCTCAGTATTCGCATATGATGCGATAATGTTGGTTGCCCTATTTCAAGTTTTTGTAAAATTTGACAAGCACAGATTTTTTCAACTGTTAAAATCTGGACTATCTTAACTCTTGTTTCATCTGCTAAAACCTTAAATAATTGCGCATAATTGTTACATTGCATCTAAACACCTCATCCCGATATTTTTATTATATAATACATATCGATAGATATCAATGTTTTTTATTTTTTTGGTGCAGTAATTCAAAGTGCACACCAAACACTAA
This sequence comes from uncultured Mariniplasma sp., assembly GCA_964504015.1. Taxonomy (GTDB): domain Bacteria; phylum Bacillota_I; class Bacilli_A; order Acholeplasmatales; family Acholeplasmataceae; genus Peloplasma. The sequence goes on from CAZDCS010000015.1 coordinate 7,286, forward strand.
ATGTATTAACAGTTTAGATAATCGATAAATCTTTTCCCTTGATTGGTGTAAATGTCAACTAAAAAATGTAGAAGACACCATAACTCAAAGCTCTCGTTTGACCAGCATGAATTCCATGAAATTCCGTTTTTATCTGTTTGTTCGCCATCATTGTTTAAGTATTTTTTTTGTTTTTCGCTATTATTCTGTTATATGCATTATCAAACGCATCTTTGGGGAAAGAATCCTTGTCATAAAAAATCCAAACATAATCAATTTTCTCTTTATTCTCAATTCTTTCTTTAACATCTTTTTCAGCATACTTGATTAATCCAAGTGTACATTTTCCACCTGATTTGGGATTTACCGTAATTTTTATCGCAGAATTCTTTGGTTTGAATTTCTCTTTAACTATTCGGTCTACATTTTTGCATAATTTTGCTCAGTCTTTTTCCCCCTCAGCATAAATAAGGTGCACGCCAAATTGCTCAAGGCTTTTCTTTCTTCCTAACCTACCCTTAGGTTTTGGAGTACAGTTCTTACTCATCCCATACTCCACCTTTTGAAATAAAGGGGTCTGCTCCGTACTTACCCTCCATATACTGTTTGGAGAATTTAGAATCTTTCCGCACTCTTTCGCCTTTATAATTAATGAAATCGCTTAAACAAACCAACTCTGTCGCTAACTTTTCGTTTCGGTAAATAAACCAAATCTCATCTCGTCTAAAGTTGTCCTTGTTCATATTCCAAATATCATGGGAGTTAAAAATCAGTTGTGCCCTTGTATTTAGTTCTCCCTTGAAAAGTTCAATCAATTTAGTTATAATTTTGGGATGCAAGTGTGCATCAAGTTCATCAATTAGCAATATCCCTCCTGTTTTAATTACCCTTATCATCTTGAGCAATAAAAGGATTAACACAATAGTCCCTTTTGATTCATCGTTTAAGTTTAGTTTTATTTTATAACCATCTACATTGTGTTCACAGAAAACTTCAAAAAAACCGTCTTCTACTCTAATGGCAATGTCGCTGATTGAGATATCCAATTTATTAATGATAGCCAACACTTTATTTTTAACATCATTTTCCCGCAAAGCAAAAAGGATCTTTTTGTACTCAAACCGATTATAATCATCTACCTTAGCCATATAATCAATTGCATTTATATTAGTCAATAATCGCTTAACTAACCCCATCCCACGTTTGTTTGAGGAACTCTTTTTAACATAGAGATCAAAAATATAACTAATAAACAATATATCGTCAGAAATTCTAAAAGTTTTAACACCTGCTTCTTTTGCCAGTAACTTTGCATCAATCTTATCACCATGACGTTTGAAAAGAACTTGAAAATCATCAGCACCTAGTTTTCTATATGTAAGTGATTCATACTGAACCTTTATAAACTTATCGTCATCTTTTAGCTTATCAAATTTAAATGAATACCCCAATTCATAGCACTCATCAATAAAAAATACGTTAATCTCTATTGTTTCATTGCTTTTTTCACAAAACAAAAAAGGTTCAAAATCAGGCATCATTTTTGTAGCAAGAATTTCAAGTTCAGCATAAAATCTACGCGATGTATTTACTAGCGTTTTTAGAATTGCAATAGCTTTTAAAAAAGTCGTCTTTCCTCCTGCATTCGGACCATACATCGATGCAACCTTCAATAACTTATCCCCATGCTTGTTTTCATATATGTGACTTTTAAACTCAGAAACATCCTTATCAGGCTCCATCGTAAATAAAACTTCATCTTTAATGGATTTGAAGTTTGATAGTCTAAACTCTTTTAACATATTATCACCTCGTGAGATTTTTTCTCATCTATAGTATATCACAGATGCTCTCCAATGTAGCAATAATTAGCCCGACTGTTTTCAAGGTCGATAATTCACATGAGCGACAAAGAACTACTTTTTTGTTATAGTGATTTTGTTTTCCTCGTATACTACTTTAAACTCTTCAAAAACAATAAGTGTGCTGTCTTTGAAATCATACCCCAATTCTTCGCCTTCATCTTCAAAACATCTTCGGTGATTATCTCTCCATGAGGCTAGATTATCGTCTTCTCCTTCTTTTTTTGCGATACCATAGATCACTTCATTAAACGGCAATACCGTGACTAAAGTTGTTTCAATGACTAAATAAGGGGTTCCCTCAAATGAGGTAACAATTGCTAGATCACCAGACCTAGGAAGCTCCTCTCCCCTTTTATAAGCTAAAAAACATGAGGTAGTAGCCCTTTTTTTACCTTGTAAAACTAACTCAAGCAAATAATTTGCTGATTTTTCAGTGCCATCAAAAAAATAAAATGATTCCTTATAGCCTTTTTTACTATCTATTTGGTTTTTTGTGCTAAATCGTTCCCAAAAAGCTTTTACTTTGTCCATTAGAGGTCCTTTTTCTTTAATTTTGAAAACAGTTATTTTGCTTAGTATACTAAATAAGAAATCTATCCAATTAATTGTAACAATCAAAACCTAAGATCTATGAATGCGTTGTTATGGTATCAGTAATTTTGTGTTTCATTTCAGAATAACCTGCGAATGGTAGTTACCTTTCTTTTCAGTTCTAAGAAAACTTTTCTTGTAATTACTAGCCCACCGATCAAACAATTACTTTCTCAAATATGTTCCCACATCCAATTTAGAAAGAGAGTTGTCTTGCTCTTATCCATATTGAATGAACCCTAATTTTCGTTGTAACTTATTTGATGCATCATTCCATATACGAGCTCGTGAATAGACAGTTCCAATGTTATTTTTTTTTAAGTCATTAATAATACTGCTAGTTAACTTTGTAGCAAATCCCTTCCGTTGATAATTGATATGCGTTTGTACCCTTCAAGCAAAAACTTTCTATCATAGATATTAATTCTACAGACACTAACTATTTTATCTTTAGTAGTTACTACGTAATATTTACAGAAATCATCTGCAGTGGGACAACTGTCGATGTAGGCAAAATACTGATCTTTAATTTCTTGTTGTTTTTTCTTTAATAAGGGGTCTGATAATGATATATTTCTGTCTTGTTCTAACTTATAATTCAAAACCTCAAACCGTTGGTTTTTTTCATTTAATGTTAGTTTTGCTATTTTCTCTTTATTCCAAATCTCTATCATAAGTCTTCTCTCCTCTTTTAAAATGCGAATTATGTGTCATACATACTTTTTCAAGACCGTTCAATTTTAGCACAAAAAAAGCCGAATATCGGCTTTTTAAGTTAATTCTCCATTATTAATCAACATTCACATCTGGATCTTCATCAATAATAATACCAAACTTAATTCTTTCAAGGACTTCTTGAGTAGCTAAATCAAAGCTAACTAATTGATTTCTTGATAAAGTATAAACAATACCATCAATATAAACACCTCTATCAATACCTGAATAATGTGAAAGCTGATCATGACTAATTACAATTGGCTCAGTAATTATATCCTCAGGATTGACTACATCAAAATCGATAAAGAACACTAAAAACTGGCTAATATAAGTATGAGTCCAATTCCCTTGTTCATTTTGAGTATAGCTCCATGACATAATTGGAAAAGCAATAATTCCTTTATCAACTGATATCATCATCGCCTTAGGATTATGTGCTGCTTCAGAATAGCTATATGAAAACCCGTCTTCTCCTTGCTCTGTTAAATAAAATGTATCAATTGGTTCTGACTCTGCAGTATCATAAGCACTAATCTTTAATCCTGTCGTACGACCTTGGTCATCAGCGGTAAACCCAAACCCAATTAAGCGATCATCTTGTCCCCATACATGTAGATAAGTGCTAAATCCAGGTTCTTCAATATAAGAAATAATTTCCGGATTTGTTGGATCTGATAAATCGATTGTATAAAGTGGATCTGTTTGCCAAAAAGTAACAACATAAGCTAATTCTTCGTTAAAACGAACCGATTTAACTGTTTCGTTTTCCTTTCCTAAACCTTCGGTGATTGAACCAACAACTATTAACTGATCCGTATCATCATCTTCAACTAAAATATGCAGTTCATTATGAGCAGGATTCCGTGAACTAGTAACGACTCTAAAATATTCATTGTATTCATCCATCCAATACTGGTTATTAATATGTCCTGTTAGTTTTGCTTGGCCAACATATGTTACTGTCGCATTTTCAATATCAAGCTCATATTTAACTATTTGAACATGATCGGTCCAATCTCCTAAAAATGACTCTGAATAAAAATTATGAGCCGTATAAATCGCTGTTGGTGATGCATAAATTTGTGAGACATTACCTAGAAATGCTTGAGCTGAAATGTTAAAAGTAGTTAAGTTAATTCCGGTAACAACTGTCATATTTTGAATAGGGATATCTTCAAAGAAGAAAATAGAATCATATCCGAGATGGCTTGTTGTTGTGATGCCATCTTTTGTCTGTCTAAATTCAGGTCTAAGTTCTTCTTCATGAATACTCTTATTTGAAACTAGAAATAAAGCGTTATCAATTAGTCGGTGTTGATAGAAATTAAAGTCGGTTTCTAGTTTATATTCTAGTTCAAAAGTTGTTCTATTATAAACTCTAACGGCACCTGTATGAGAATAAAAGCCCAAATCCCAAACATCTATTTCACTACCAAAAACAAAAGGTGAACTTTCATAGATGTATCCAATAACAATTAACTGCGTCTCTGTTAGATAAAGTGAATCAGCATACATATCCCCTAAATCTAAGTTCGCTCGAATATTTACTGTTCCATCATTATTAACATCAATTATGCGAATTTGATTATCAAATCTGGCTGTGTAATAAATTGTGTGTCCATCTGTTTTAACAATATCTGCTTCATCAACGCCGCCAACTTGAATGTTAGTATCAATAAAATCTCTTTGCTCATCTTCTGCATTAGCAAAATCAGCCTCAAAATTACTTCTTGGCATAAGATCAAAACGATTATAGTCAGCAGTTTGATCCTCAACTAAACTCATAAGTCTGGCCCTTGATCCAACCGCCTCAGCATTTAGCAAAATGCGGTCACCTAACATATTAGGCAATGCAAAAGCACCTGATGAAATAGTCGCAACTAAAAGTAGCGAAGTTAAAATAAGACCATAAGATCTTTTTAACCAATAAATGTTGGGTATTTTAACATTGATCGCTTTGTCTTTGTGAAAAGACCCTAATTTTTTATTCCAAAATAGATCGCTAAAAAAACGGATACCAAAGGCTATTACTAATACCACAATAATACTTGTAAAAACAATTCCAAATGTTGTCATGTTAATCCTCCTTTTTTTGAATGCCTAAAGCACTCTTAAATGATTTGACGAAGGAACGAGATACTTCTAGATGAATTCCGTTAAAAAGTTCTAAATCGAGTTTCGCGTTAAACGATGTCCTAATATAGCGGACTTTAGTTATATTCACTAAATATGACTTACCAATTCGGACAAAGTGATACGGTTTTAGAATTTTTTCTAATTGGTAAAGTGGTTGCTTAACAATTTGATTTGTTTTTTTTGAAGTGTGAACATAAATCTCATCTCCATAAGCTTCTAGATAAATAATCTCAGAGGCATAAAACTGAACAAATCCGTTTGCAGTTTGAAAAACCACTTGTGATCTTTCTAGTGCTAATACCGCTAAAACGGGTCTTAATTCATCAATGTTTGTTTCATCTAAGACAAGACCAACCTTACCTTTAGGAATTTCATTTGGATTATTAGTTAACACAAGATTGTAATCTGAATCTAACTTTGAACGAATCTGTTTCAGATCCTCTTCATTCCAAATGATTTTAATCATATAAGCTCCTCCATTTGTAGTATAGTTGCATAAACCCTTAAATCATAGTCTTAAAGGATAACATGCAATTTACTAGGATAACATACATTTATTTTACCATAGCCCTATAAAAAAACTGAAATGCTAAGATTCCAGTTTTTTTCCATTATTGTTTTTTTTCTTTGATAGATCAATTGCCAATTTAGAAATCGCTATAAAGACGACATAAAACTCTAACCGTCCTAAAAACATCCCAATAATTGATGTCCATAAAATAACAGGATGAGCATTAAAGCCGGTAATGCCAACCGATAACCCGACTGTTCCTAGTGCTGATGCAAATTCAAACAAAGAATCGCGAAGGCCGTAACCAAACAGCGAAAAGATCATTGTTCCAATTGTTAAAATAATAATATAGATCATTAAAAATGAATAGTTTTGAATAATGTCTTCTTTTTCAACAATTGTCTTATTGCCTAAACGATTTATAAAATGGGTTCTAATTGTTTTTTTGTGTGTTAGTTGTTCTTTTGCATTCCAATATATACTCTTAAAGGCTAATGCTACTCGGTATTGTTTCATCCCACCAGCAGTTGAACCCATACCAGCACCAATAATCATTGACATAACAATTACTGTAATAAAGAAGCTTGGCATAATTGAAAACTCTGTAATAGTTTGAAATCCTGTTCCGGTAATAGCTGAGATAAATTGAAAGCCAACAACTCTTAAGGAATGGAAGAAATCACCAGTAGAACTATTGAGCAAGTTAACCGTCATCAAAGGGATAAAGACAATTAACAAAATACCTAAAAACTTAATCTCGATATGGCGAAAAACATTTTTAAACTTACCTCTTAAGATTAAAAGATGAATAAAGAAATTAGTTCCACCTAAAATCATTAAAACCATCGTGATAGTTTCAATAGCGACACTATTATAATATCCTATAGAACTACTTTGAGTTGAAAAACCTCCGGTTGCTACTGCGGTTATTGAATGATTGACCGCATCAAATACTGACATCCCAAAAATAATATACAAAATCGTACCAATAATAATATAACCCATATAAATTGATAATATCATCCTAGCAGAACGGATTAAGTTAGGCATTAATTTATCACTATGCCCTTCAGCATTATATAAGCGCATCCCAAATTTATCAGAGATAGCTGATGTCAAAACTAAAACTAATCCAACACCGCCAAAAAACTGTAATAAACTGCGAAACATTAAAAAAAGATATGGTGTTTGATCGACATCAACAACTGTTAAACCAGTTGTTGAATATCCGCTTGTTGCTTCAAAGATGCTTTGGGTAAAATTATAATTACCAGTCAACAAAAACGGCATAGCTGAAATAATAATTGCTAAAATCCAAATTGATACGACTAAAACAGCATCTTGATATTTTTTTAAATTTCCTTTTTCGCGTCCTTTAAAAAACAGCATAATAGCAGACCCAATTAAGATCGAACCAATACCAGATATTAAGAAACTACTTGCATGCTCGAGTTCTGATGGTTTAAAGAGTAGCAAAACAAGTGGCAGCAAATTAATCATCCCAATTAAAATAGCGAAAATAGCGAGGTAGTTAATAATTAATGGATATCCTGAGGTTATTTTTTTCATTTTTTAGCGCTTCTTTTTGATAAATGCAACAACTTCATCTTTTTCATCAGGTGTTGAAATAATAATCAATTTATCATTAGCTTTTATAATTGTTCCCCCCCGAGGAATTATAATGTGAGGGTCTCTGAAAATACAGCTAATATTAATGTTTTTAGGAAACACAATATCATTTAGGCTTTTACCAACTAGCTTAAACTTTTCTTCTACTTCTAATTCAATCATAACTATTTTCTCATCTTCAAATGCTATTGTTTTAATGATATTTTCAACCGATGATTCATTTAGAATTGTTTGTGCTAATAGATAGGTTGCTGAAACAACATTATCAACACCTAATTTTTTAAATAGTTCAACATTTTTCGGGTTTTTAACTTTTGCTACTGTCCGTTTAATATTAAACATCTTTTTAGCAGTAATACAAACAATATAGTTATCCGTATCACTTTCTGATAGTGCTAACAAAACATCTGCACCTTCGACTTCAGCATCATTTAAAACATATAGTTTAGTTGGGTCTCCTGGGTAAACAGGGACATCGTTATTTGTTGAAATATATTCAGAAAATTGATGGTCTTGGTTAATAACTACTAATTGATGTTGTTCTTGTTTTAGCATACTAATAATGAAATCAGCTTCGTGTTTTCCGCCTGTTATCACAATTTTCATTTTCTCTCCTCCTTGTTGTGTGAGGAAATAAATTCATCAAATGATAAGGAAAACGGAAAGATAGGCTTAATTGTTGTTTCTTTAAGAAGTACACCTTTATCAACATCAGATAAACGAACATATATTGTAGCCACATTATAAATGTAATAACAAATATGAGCTAAAAAGATACTGACATTATCGCTGTTTGTTGTTATGACAACTGTTTTAGCATGCTTAATATAACTATTTTCTAAAACCGATAAGTCTGTGGCATCTCCTACTACT
>CAZDCS010000016.1:0-2084 GCA_964504015.1 uncultured Mariniplasma sp.
CTTTTATTCAGCTTAAACAAATTTTAATATTTATTGTCTCAAATAATTAAAAATGCCTTATAATAAATAAGTAGATGTTTTATTTAAGGGGTGTTAAAATGCGAATTGAAGCCGATAAAAAACTAGATTTTAGCGATGTGCTAATTAGACCTAAAAGGTCTACTCTAGTCAGCAGGAAAGATGTTGATCTAAAGCGAACATATACTTTTAAGCACAGCGACAAAACCTGGAGTGGAATTCCGATTATGGCTGCTAATATGGACGGGGTTGGAACTTTTGCTATGGCTATTTCCCTACAAACAGAAAAGTTATTTACCTGCATGGTGAAAACATACGACATTAAAGATTATCACACTAATATCGAAAAACTTGATTCTTCATATTTTGCAGTTAGCACTGGAACAAGTGATAATGATTTAGCAAAGATTAATAAACTTCTTAACTCTCATCCCCAAATTCAATTTATTTGTATTGATGTTGCTAATGGTTACTCAGAAAGCTTTGGGGAATTTGTCTCAAAAGTACGGTCTTTATATCCTAAGCACACTATTATTGCAGGAAACGTTGTTACAGCTGATATGACTCAAGAGCTTATCTTAAGAGGTGTTGATATTGTTAAAGTTGGTATCGGCCCTGGTAGCGTATGTACAACGCGCATTCAAACAGGTGTTGGCTATCCACAGTTAAGCGCTATTATTGAATGCGCTGATGCTGCTCACGGACTAGGCGCACATATTATTAGTGATGGCGGTTGTACTTGCCCTGGTGATGTTGCTAAGGCTTTTGGAGCAGGTGCTGATTTTGTGATGCTTGGAGGTATGCTTGCTGGTCATAATGAAGGTAGTGGTACTATTGTAACTGAATATCATGATACTCTTAAAAGAGATGGTAAAAATAAGAATCCTCTTTATCAAAAAAAACAGTTTGTTGAGTTTTATGGTATGAGTTCAACTACAGCGATGATTAAAAATCATGGCGAGGTTGCTGATTACCGGAGCTCAGAAGGAAGAACTGTTCGCATCCCATATAGAGGTGATGTTATAACGACACTTAAAGATATTTTAGGGGGACTTCGCTCTACTTGCACCTACGTTGGTGCCCCAACCTTAAAACAATTAGCTAAATGCACAACATTTATTAAAGTATCAAATCAATTTAATGATGTTTTCGTTACCTCTAAACACTAAAAATAGCATAAGTTACGCGCTTATGCTTTTCCTATTTTTAAATTATCTAAATGATCTTTTAGTTCGATCTTTCCAACTTCTGATAAGATGTAGTGCCCCATCTTCACTCTAATAAACCATTTGTAATAATTGTTTTGTAAAATTCGTGCTGTTTCCTTAATCTCGGTTTCTTTTTTTAAGCTCATTGGCGTATACATCTTTCCATCTTGCATTAGGCAAGCTATTTTAACTACTTTTTCGCGGTAAGCTGTTACTATTTGCCCTTTAGTTCCACCAAGATTAAAATCACTTTCTCTTTCGCTAAACTCTTTAACTATTTTTAGTTGTCGTTTCTTGTTTCGTTTCTTACTAGTTATTTGTTCAGCACCTTTTGCTTCAATAATAACTTTTGATGCTTTGTTTTCAATGACAATCAAACCAATGCTAAGACGTTTTAACAGGCTTATTAGCGATCTATAACTGCTTTTATGGCTAGTTAGAGCTTGTCTGGTGACAGCGATATAAACAAAATCAGCAATCTTTTGACGTTCAACTGCTTGATAGATTAATTTTAAAGAAATTTTAGTCTTTAGTTCGACAGCAATTGTTAGTTCACCCTTCATTGCGAACACATCAACAGCTACTACTTCTCCTTTGACAATAAAACCTTGTTTTTCAAGCAAATCCCTAACAGGGATATACAAATCTGTTTCTTTCATGTTCTACCTCTAGACTCTTTTTATTATCCTTATTTTAACATATTTCAAACTAAGTGGTATAATAAAGCTATCTTATATAAAGGAGAGATTAGATATGTGTCGTCTAAGATTAATGAACTCCTATGAGTTCGAGAACTACCTACAAGAAGCGATCACTAACTACGGGAATAACCTTAATAAAGCAGAAGGACTTGATCAT
>CAZDCS010000016.1:2094-15192 GCA_964504015.1 uncultured Mariniplasma sp.
AAAAAAAGCTGCAAAAGTTTTTGAAAAACATTTGCCGGAATCTCTTAAATCTAGGGGTCAATATTTATACCACATAATTAATAATACTAATGCCATAATCGGGATGATTTGGCTCGGCTTAGTTGATAACAATCTAGGGTTTATTTACGACTTTACAATTCTAAAATCTTTTCGGGGCCAAGGTCTTGGAGAGAAAGCGATTTTGCTTATCGAAAAAAAAGCTAAAAAAACAGGAGTTAAAAAACTAAAGCTTCAGCTTTTTGGTCATAATCTAGCCGCTATCGGTTTATATAAAAAACTGGGTTATCAAATTAATAATTTAAATATGTCAAAGGAGATCAAATAATGACTGCTACCCTATATAAAATCGCGAAACAATTTAATGACAAAAGAATAACTTGGGCCCTAGGTGGTCATGCTCTTTTAGAAAAATATGAACTTATTGAACAAGCAGAGGAAATCACTTTATTAGTTGTAGAAAAAGATTTTGAGCAAGTTACTGAAATTTTAAACTCTCTTGGAAGCAAAATGAAACCTCTAGCAACAAAAGGAATTTATCAATATAAAATCGCTGAAGTTATCGTAACGCTAATCTGTCAATTAGTAATTGAGTATAAAGGTAACAGTTACCCCTACACCTTTGATCAGTTAAGCATTACTGATACTGGCTTGGTTGCTAGGATCAAAATCTATTATACTTGTCTTGAAGATTGGTATGTAATTTATAACTTAATGGGTGATCACAAAGACTATGTTAAAGAAATTAAAAACTACTTCTTGCTAAAAGGGGTCACAAATCATGAATTATTTTCGCGCAGTTTGGCTAACATCCCTCATGATTTAAAACTTAGAATTGAGTTTGATCTGGGCTTATAATTGTTAGACTAATAGCTATTAAACTGGAGTGATTAGAATAGCCTCAATCAAAGAACACAAATTACAAATTTTTAAATTTGGGTTATATGGGTTTTAAAAAAACCTAAGGTTTTTTGAGCCATATATGATTATCTATTTTATGATGTCTGGTCTAAGTCTGTTTTTAATCGGCGTTTTGTTTTCAATTCGGGAAATAATCATCTTTGTTTTTGAAGTGCCTTCGGGTGTTTTAGCAGATAGATATGGCAAAAAAAGCGGACTTGTTGTTTGCTTTATTTTTTATATAGCGTCTTTTGTTGTCTTCTTTTTAGCTGACAATTTTGCTTTATTTGCGGTTGCTATGGGCTTATTTGCACTTGGTGAGGCGTTTCGCTCTGGAACACATAAAGCAATCATTATTGATTTTGTTGAGAAAAATGAGATATCTGATTCTAAAACTAAAATCTATGGTTTAACGAGATCCTATTCTCTTATTGGTTCAATGACAGCCAGTCTTGTATCAATTGCTTTGGTTTTATTATTACCAGAAATAAGATACTTATTTTTGATTGCGATTATCCCCTATATTATTGATTTATTTTTAGTTCTATCTTACCCAAACTATCTTAATGATCGAAAAGATATGAGGTTTACCTTTTTAACTTTTTTCAAACACGCCATAACTAATGTCAAAGACGCTTTTGCGAAACCAAAAGTTAGAAACACGCTCTTTAGTTCAGCAACTTATCAAGCTCTGTTTAAAAGCATCAAAGACTATATTCAACCAATTTTAATTACGATCTCCGTTTCTTATGTAATCTTTGAATCACTAACAAGAAAAGAAAACACTATGATATACCTCGGCATTATCTATGCTCTTATCTACCTATTAAGTGCTATTGCTAGTAGAAATGCCTACCGCACTTTAGTGTTTGGTAAACTGAGCAAGATAATTTCTTATATGTGGTTGGCCACTTCACTTGTCCTTCTTATTTTAAGTCAATTTCTTGACTCGATCTTTGTTGTCGCACTAGTTTTCATAATCTTATATCTTTTAACAAACATCAGAAAACCCTTAATGGTTGAAAAACTTGCTGAGGTAACACAACCTGATAAAAGAGCAACTACACTAAGCATTGAAGCGCAAATATCATCGTTATTAATTGCTGTCTTTGCACCATTAATTGGACTTCTTGCTCAATATTCGATGTCACTATTGTTTTTAGTGTTTGGTTTTATTATGGTTTTAATCTTTGCTATTGGCAAGTTTTCAACTAGGATTAAAGGCTAGCAAGATTTCTTGCATAATGGAGCAGTTTGCTATATAATACAATTAGATATAAAGGAGGTTTTTATTATGGGTAGAGCAAAATATGGTTATGGTTGGGCACTGAAATTTTTATTAGCGGCAATTTTAATTGGCGTTGGTGTTTATATGGCATTCGCTAGTGAGGTTGTTTATACAATTACGGGAATAGCTATTGTTATTTTTTCCCTTGTCAGAATTGTTCCACTCTTAAAAACGTTAAAAACAGAAACACTTAGAACAATTAATCTAATTGAGATTATCTTTGGTCTTCTCATTGGTGGCATTATCATCTATATTGGTATTGTCAAAGGAGCAACCTTAGATAATGAACCAATTTGGGCTGATGTTTACCGCTTTTCTCTTGTGTTCTTCTTTTATGCACGAGGTTTAGTGTATTTCAATTCTGTTGTCTTTCTTGGTGAAAAAACAGAAATACCTAAGTTTTGGATTCACATTGCTGCTTTAACACTTGGAGTTGTTATTGCTGTCTTGCCTGGATTTGATTATGCTCTTGTTGGTATATTTTTCTTAATTATTGCCTTAATTGGTGCATCATATCTTGGTTATGATGGTTATGGTGGCTACAAAAACTACCGCCAGTACTCAAAGGAGTTAAATGAGGGTAAGGAATCTGAGCAAGGAAAAGGAAAAAGCATTGATCAAAGACTTCCAGAGGAAAAGGTTATTGAAGAACCAGAAGAACGTCCTTATGTGAATTAACTTTTCTTGTTTTGAGCCTTCACCAGCTGAAGGCTTTTTTTAATAGTACTATATAACAATAACTGAGGTATTTTCATGAATAAAAAAGTCCATCTTGCTAGCATTGGCTTCGCTGTTATTTTCGGTTTTTCTTTTATGTTTTCAAAAATAGCGTTTGAATACATTTCACCAATCGGTTTAATCGCTTACCGCTTTTTAATCGCCTTTATCGTAATTGAACTGCTAAGAAGGTTTAAAGTTATTCACATTAAATTTCAAAAAAAACATCTCAAACTGCTTTTTTTAGTGATTATATTTCAGCCTGTCCTCTACTTCTTACTTGAGACCTATGGTCTGCAAAAAATATCAAGTGGTGAGGCAGGAATGATGATTGCTTTAATCCCTATTTTTGTCACAATTTTCAGTTCGATTATTCTACGAGAAAAACCTAACTTGTTTCAAATATTATTTATTATCCTTAGCATTTCTGGCGTTTTATTTATTCAAATATCAAGAGCTAGCTCCGGATCCGAATCAGAAACAATTGGTTTTGTACTTCTTTTAGGAGCGGTGATCGCAGCAGCATTTTTTAATATCGCTTCCAGAAGCGCTTCTAAGGCAATTAAACCTTATGAACTAACTTATTTTATGATGCTATCAGGTGCAGTTGTTTTCAATATCATTTACTTAATCCAACTACAAATAAGCAGCAATATAAATAACTATATTTTATATCTAGTTCATATTGAACTGTTGATTCCTATTTTTTACTTAGGTGTTATCGGTTCAATTGGCGGGTTTTTCTTAGTTAATTATGCTTTAAGGAACCTTCCAGCTCATGTTTCAAGCATTTATGCTAATCTATCAACTATTGTAGCAATAGCTGCAGGTGCCCTATTATTAAATGAAAACCTGCATTACTATCACTATATAGGTAGTATAATGATTTTAACCGGAGTTTATGGTACTGTTCGCTTTAATATCAAGAAGAAAAAAACAGACATAGCACCTAATTAACTCTTAATTAATTAGTTTATAATTATCATAACAATTTTATTTTCTCGCTTTAAATGGTATAATTAAACGGTATTGTTACTCACTTAACTAATGCTTGAAAAAAATAAAGGAGATTAATCTATGAAATATCAAAACTGTTTAGACCACGACAACCCAACTGTCGTGATGGAGATTGAGAATTTTGGTACAATCCAACTCGAACTATTTTATGATATAGCACCAAATACAGTGGCAAATTTTATGAGTCTAATTGAAAGAAAATATTTTGATGGAACTTCTTTTCACCGGATTATCCCTGGTTTTATGATTCAAGGTGGACAAGGGGGTCATGCATGCTCAATAAAAGGTGAATTTGAGATAAACGGCTTTAATAACACCTTGGCGCACACCAAAGGTGTTATCTCAATGGCTAGAACAAATGACTCTAATTCCCAGAGCTCACAGTTTTTCATTATGCATGAAAACAGTTTGCATCTAGATGGTTCTTACGCTGCTTTTGGTGGTGTAACTAAAGGTATTGAAGTTGTAGATATGATTGCTGCAGCACCAAAAGATCACACAGATAAACCTTTTAAAGATATCATAATCAAAAAAATAACTGTTCATAAGCACGGGAAGCTTTATTCAGCGCCCGCTTGTTATACGAAAGCCTAAAATGAGTGTTAGAATTAATAAATATTTAAGTGAAGCTGGGTTTTGTTCAAGAAGAGAGGCAGACCGATTAATCGAAAAGGGTCTTGTTAAAATCAATAAGGAGCTTGCTCTTTTTGGCTCTAAGGTCGAAGTTAACGACTTTGTTTTTGTTGACGGGGAAAGGGTTGAAAACAATGTTGATTTAGTTTATCTTGCTTTTAATAAACCTTTCGGTATTGTTTCAACAACTAACTTGGAAATCAAAGATAATATAATTGAGTTTATTAACTATCCAAAACGGATTTTTCATATTGGGCGTCTTGATAAAGATAGCGAAGGCTTAATCTTAATGACAAATGATGGGAATATCGTTAATAAAATTCTTCGTTCAGAAAATAATCATGAAAAAGAATATCACGTTGAAGTCACAAGAGAGTTAGATGAAGATTTTTGTGATACTATGGCCACTGGCGTAAGAATTCTAGATACGGTAACTAAACCTTGTTTAGTTACTAAAACTGGTGAGAAAAGCTTTAAAATCGTTTTAACTGAAGGCCTAAATAGACAAATCAGGCGTATGTGTGATCAATTAGGTTATCAAATATCTGCGCTTAAGCGCCTTAGAATTATGAATATTAAACTTGATCTCCCTGTTGGCGAGTACCGCGAGTTAACAGCTAGAGAGCAAAAAAAACTATTTGAATTACTAGAAAATTAACAGCCAAACAGCTGTTTTTTTTTATATTTTTGAATTACGCCCATAAGGGATACTAAATCATTTCAAAAAAAAATTTTCAGGTTTGACCATCCCGAAAAAATGCTAATACCACTTTGCTATAGAGATATAAGCTGAGTTCGGCAGTTGATCCTTCAAAAAAATATCATACCTGGCTCAGTATGGCTGAAACAACCTGTTAGACGAGATTTATTTTTGTTGTTTTTTAAGTGTTATATGTTTTAATGTTTTATGTTGCTAAAAACCCTTGTTCGACACCACCCTAAACAATCAGTTTCAGAGGTGGTTTTCTCTCAAAATAGCGGAATAATCAGATCAAATTATGTGGAATCAGCAATTCTTTTGAACACCATTTTTCTCTTTGTCATCTACATTCAATTAACAAATACGTCAGTAAAAGCAACGATAACATATCTCAATATTTTTATATTCACGTCACTTTAGTTTAAAATTTTTCCGCACTGTTTTAAAGAAAGTCCTCTGTTTCAAATCAACAAAGTAGAACAGAGATGTGTTAAGAACTTGTAGTTTATCTTTTTTAAAAAGCTGGTGTTGTAGCTTCATAAGTTTGACATCAGTATCGCTTTTTAGAGTGATCTCTACAAATTCTTCTAAAGTCGGAAGTCTATTATCCTTAGTTACTAAGTAGTTATATTTCGCTAAATGGTGTGAAACCATTTCGACAATCACTGGATAATCATACTTGTTGATATTAGAATATGCACTGTAGTTCCCAACAATTTTTTTATACTCTTTAATTTCTTCTTTAGTGACGGAAAGCTCTAAAAATGCTCCGTCTGGCATTTCTTTTAAATGACGATGTGATTCGACCATCGGATAATTAATATACAACTTACCTTTATTTGTTGAGTCACAAAAGAGCTCCATCATTTCAGATAGTTTCTCAACAGAAAACTTTTGGTGATGTGGGTCAAAATCGAAAACCAAATAAATCGAGGCGTATTCATGATGTAAAATCGTTTTGTTTCCGTCACTTTCTTTCTCGCAAAGAACCAAAAGCAACTCAAGATCACTATCTTTAGCGAGTTCGTCATAAAGCTCGTAAATTGATGTTTTATAAGAATAAATTTCACAATCAACAAGCTTGATGCTTCTATTTATACGCCTCAGTAAAACCAGCTCTGTTTTTTCGCCCTCAACAATGAACAGAACCTTCTTTTTCTTAGACAATGAATTCTCCATTTTTATACATTTTGCTCAGATTATGACCTTCTCTTAGCTCGCGCTCAGTACACTTGGTAAGCGGGATTAACTTTCCCTTAGTAATGATAAAGTAGCAATCTGGGCGAAGAATTTTATTTGTCATAAGTTGCGTATTATGAGTAGTCAGAATTACCTGTGTGTTTTTATTCTTGCTTAAATCCTTAAGTATTTCTTGTGCTAAATCCGTGTGATAAAACGCATCAAACTCATCAATAAATAAAAATGATATGTCATTAAACTTTTGACTCCAGTAGAAATATAGAGTCAAAGCGTGAGTCCCACTTGAGGCTATATCCCAAAACGGTAAAATTTTATTATTGCTAAATTTCACTACTAGATGTTTTTTCCCCATAGGATCAGTAGCGATATCTAAAAAAATTTCAACACCTGATTTTCTTAGCAATTTCTCAAATGCACCTACTTTACCATTTTCAATTATATTTTCAGTGATTATTTCAATGCCTTTGCCATAACCTATATATTGATTTATTCCAAGTGATCTGAACCAAAGCATGTTATTGACAAAATCCATAAACTGCCTTAATGTTGATCGTTTCTCAATATTAGCATTATTAGCTATGTATCTAAGTATCGAAATATTCATGTCTTTTGATTGAACGTTTAGTGTCTGTGCAGAAACTAATTTTAAATTTTCAAAATCGCCAATTTTAGTTTTGAAATTATAACTAAAAACTTTAGCTCCGTCAATATGAAACTCTTCATAGTCAAGTTGTGCATTGGAAGATTTTTTATAACGATACAAAATTTTTTTCTTGTCAATTAAAAACTCGTAAGAAAATTCTGCCTCAGTCTCATCACTGCCCGCATTCAGATAGTGAGATTGTTGATTGAGGGCTTTTTCTTTGTCCACTAAATGGAGTGTTATATCAAACAAAGCTAGGCCGAAATTACTTTTGCCGCTAGCGTTTTTACCATAGATGACTGCAGTGTTTATTAAATCATTTTGAATGACATGTTCATTGTATTTATAATCTTTATGTCTAGAGAAATCTAGAACAATAGTCTCCTTAAACCCTTTATAATTCTTGACACTGATTTTTCTTATCATTATTTCACCTCACTGTAAGATAATTATAACACCGCCGGGAGTTTTTGTCAATCGTTCCGCAAATCAATTGCGGAAGAGCCTCTTTAATGTCTATATGCAATTAATCTACAATTATTCAAAAACCCCCAATGAACCCTCAAAAGCTACATCTAAAGGTAGATTGTTTGCGGCAAACTAGGTGATATTTCAACTTTTGAGTAAAGTTTGACTTTCAAGAGCTAAAACATTATAATAAAGTATAACTTAAAATGCTTAGAGACCATAGAGCGGAGTGGAAATATGCCTTAGGCTATTTTACTTTGCTATTTATTTTTAAGGAGGATTGATCACACGTGTTTTTTAATCAAGAAATACTACCAGCTATTAGTAATCACCAAGACTTAAAAAAGTTCTTAGAATTAGACTTAACTTACGGGGTTTTGATGAACTTCCAGTTAGCTCAACTCCCAGAACTCGTTAAAACAATGAAAGATCATCAAAAGAAAGTTCTCGTGCACTCAGAGTTGATTAAAGGTTTGTCTAGTGATGAATTTGGAGCCATCTATCTTATTCAACACCTGCGTGTTGATGGACTAATCTCTAGTAAGTCAAAAGTTATTGCCCTTTGCAGAAAACGAAATGCTATTGGCATTTTCCGCTTCTTCTTGAAAGATAGAATCTCACTTGAGCAAAGCTTGCAACTCCTCAGAAAACTCACACCAGACTATATCGAAGTTCTTCCAGCAACACACCTAGAGATCATTGCTGAAATACAGCAAAAAACTTCCGCTAAGATTTTACTGGGCGGATTAATTAAAGACAAAAAACAAATTAGTAAGTGTCTTAGCGCCGGAGCAATCGCTGTAACAACAAGCAATTCCCAACTATGGACTTAAAAAGTTAATAAAAAAAAGAGAAAAAGAGAAAGAGAAAAAAAGCCTTAGTTTTTTTTCTCTTTTTGTAATATGGAGGTTTGTTATGTATGATTATATTATTATTGGTGCCGGAATTATCGGTACCACAATCGCTCGAAAGTTAAGTCAATACGAAGTCGATGTTTTAGTCTTAGAAAAAGAAAATGATGTCGCTAACCATCAAACAGTCGCAAATAGCGCTATTATACATTCAGGACATGACCCAGTAATAGGCACACTGAAAGCAAGACTTTGTGTCAAAGGCAATGCGCTTTATGATGTGATGGAAAAGCAGTTAAAAATACCGCTTCTAAGGACAGGGGCATTTGTTGTAGCTCATAACTCAGACGAGGAAAAACAACTAGAGAAACTCGCTAAAAAGGCCTTGGAAAACGGTGTTAAAGGTGCTAAGTTACTTAATGTTAAAGAGGCTCTAAGATTAGAGCCCAATTTAGTTCAAAGTACAACACAAGTTTTATCACTACCTTCAACAAAAGTTACATATCCTTGGGAAGTAGCCTTTGCTTGTTTAGAAAATGCGATTGCTAACGGTGTAGAATTTATGAAAAATAGCGAGGTAACAAATATTACTAAAACTGACTTTGGCTATCAAATCCAGGTTAATAATAATTATTTAATAAAAACAAGAGCAGTTATTAATGCTGCTGGTATTTTTAGCGATAAAATAGCTTCTTTTCTCAAGGAAGTTGTTCCCTACAAAATAACACCTCGAAAAGGCGAATATTTAGTCCTAGATAAAAAAGTACAAGGCTTTGTTAATCATGTCTTATACCCTTTAGCAACTAAATATGGAAAAGGAGTTTTAATTACCCCTCAAGTACATGGTAATATTCTCTTAGGCCCGACTAGTAGTTTAGTAAAAGATAAGACTGTTTTATCTAATACAAGAAATGGCATGCTGCAAATCAAACGCGATGCTAGTCTTCTAGCAAAAAACATCCCTTTCAATAAAACGATTAGAACATTTGCCGGAATTCGTTCTTCTACAACTTATCATGATTTCTATATTAAAGAATCGGTAAAGCATAAAAACTTCTATCATCTTGCAGGAATTGATTCTCCGGGCCTGACGGCCGCACCCGCAATCGCTGATTATCTTGTTGATGAGATTTTAACGCAAAAGCTTATAAAAAAGCAAAACTACAATCTAGAGCGAAACAAACCTTTAGTTTTTCATGACCTAGATGAAAAAAAGAAACAAGCATTAATTAAGCAGAACCCTAAGTACGGAAATATTATTTGTCGCTGTGAAAAGATTACTGAAGCTGAGATTGTCACTGCAATTCATGGTGGCATCAAAAATGACACCATAAAAGGAATTAAGAAGCGCGCGCGAGCAGGTAGTGGCCTTTGTCAAGGTGGCTACTGTGAAAATCTAGTACTAAAACTAATCGCACGTGAAACAAATCAAACACTAGATCAAATCAATTATTATAGTGATGATTCAAAAATACTAGTTAGTGATAAAAAGGTGAAATCATGATAATCGATATTGTTGTTATTGGCGGTGGTTCAGCAGGTCTTGCTGCTGCTCTTGGGGCAAGTGACCCCAAAATAAGTATTTTAGTAATCGAACGCGAAAAAGAGTTAGGTGGAATTCTAAACCAATGTATTCACAATGGTTTTGGCCTACATATTTTTAACCAAGAGCTAACTGGCCCTGAGTATGCTGCTCGTTATATCAAGGCATTTTTAGCTAAGAAAATTGATTTTTTGTTACACACGACAGTAATTGAAATAAAGAAAAACGAATTCTTCGAAATAACTGTTTCTAGTTTAGAAAAAGGTCTAAAAAAAATTTATGCTAAGACAGTAATATTATCTAGTGGCTGTTATGAAAGAACCAAAGCAGCAATTTTTTTACCAGGAGAAAGACCAAAAGGGATTGTGCTTGCTGGCAGTGCACAAAGGTATCTCGATATTGATGGCTATCTTGTTGGCAAAAGAGTATTTATTCTAGGTAGTGGTGATATCGGCTTAATTATGGCACGTAGAATGGCCTTAGAGGGCGCTAAAGTCTTAGGTGTTGCTGAAATCATGCCTTACTCTAATGGTTTAACGAGAAACATTGTTCAGTGTTTAGATGATTTTGATATTCCCTTATTTTTATCACATACCGTAACTAACATTATTGGAAAAGATAATCTTGAGCAAGTTGTTATCCAAAAGGTTGATCAGAATTTTAAACTGGTTGATAACACTCAAAAAACATTTGACGTAGACACTCTTTTGTTATCTGTGGGATTAATCCCTGATATTTCTTTATTTGATTCGCTTAACTTAAAGACTAGCGAAAGAACTAAGAGCGCTATTGTTAATCAAAATTATGAAACTAACATCGCAGGTTTGTTTGTTTGTGGTAATGCATTGCATGTTCATGATTTAGTTGACTATGTAACAATTGAAAGTGAAAAAGCTGGCATAAGTGCAAAAAACTTCCTCTTGGAAACTAGATACAACAAAAATGATGTTGCTCTAGATATCGATCCCTTAATTAGTTATGTTGTTCCCCAACAAATTGACTTTAATAACTTTGACAAAGATATTGAACTTTCATTTAGAGTTACCAAAAAAATTAGAAGAGGTATTATTAACATTGTCCAAAACAAAACTGTGATTAAGAGTAAAAGAGTCGATTTTTTAGCACCTTCAGAAATGCAAAAGATTTTGTTAAAACCTAGGAACCTGATTGACTCGAGTTCTATTTCAATTGTTTTACAGGAGGTTTCAAATGACTGAAATGATCTGCATTTTATGCCCTGTGGGTTGTCATCTAACTATTGACAGAAATTTAGAAGTATCTGGCAACAAGTGTTCACGAGGCATTAAATACGCAATTGAAGAAATCACTTCTCCTAAGCGAACATTGACCACTACTTTAAAAACAAGTAGCCTAACAACACCACGACTTAGTGTTAAATCGCTAAAACCTTTACCAAAATCATTATTGTTTGACGTTATCGACTTGCTTTCTACAATATATATTAAAAAAGATGTTAAAATAGGTGATGTAATTGTTTTTGATGTGTTAAATACTGGAATTGATATTGTAGCTACTAAAAATGTTGTTATCAATTCTTTATAAGGAGATTAGATGAAAAAATATATAATGTCAATCGATCAAGGAACAACTAGTACAAGAGCGGTTATTTTTGATAAACATAGCAATGTGATTGCTACTGCTTTTGAACAAATTGAGCAAATATTCCCGAAACCTGGTTGGGTTGAGCATAATGCTAACCAAATTTGGGTTAGTGTTTTAGCTGTTATGGCACGATGTTTGTTAGAGGGTAATATTAAAGCTAATCAAATTCATGCTATTGGCATTACAAATCAAAGAGAGACAACCGTTGTTTGGGACAAAAAAACCGGTCAACCTATTTATAACGCGGTTGTTTGGCAGTCACGCCAAACTAAAGAAATCTGTGAAGAATTGAGAAACAATGGTCATAGTGAAGTTTTTAGAAGTAAAACCGGCTTAGTAGTTGATGCATATTTTTCAGGAACGAAGATAAAATGGATCTTAGATAATGTTAAAGGTGCTCGCGCAAAGGCTGAAACCGGCGAGTTGTTGTTTGGCACAATAGATTCATGGATAGTCTACAAACTGACAGGTGGAATCCATGTAACAGACTATACAAATGCTAGTAGAACTCTCCTATATAACATTCATGAGCTTAAGTGGGACTCTGAATTGTGTAGGATTTTAACAATTCCAGTGTCAATGTTGCCTGAAGTCAAGTCCTCATCAGAGATTTATGGATATTCTCTCGATTATCACTTTTTTGGTCAAAGAGTTCCCATTAGTGGCATTGCTGGTGACCAACAAGCTGCACTTTTTGGTCAAACCTGTTTTGAAAAGGGCATGGTTAAAAACACATATGGAACCGGCTGTTTTATGCTAATGAATACAGGAGATAAGCCCATCACATCTAAGCACGGTCTTTTAACAACAATTGCTTGGGGGATTAATGGAAAAATCACATATGCACTTGAAGGGAGTGTTTTTGTTGCTGGGTCTGCTGTTCAGTGGCTTCGTGACGGAATTAAACTAATCAACTCCGCAACTGAAACTGAGCAACTTGCACTATCACTTGAAAATAATGAGGGTGTTTATATTGTTCCTGCTTTTGTTGGACTTGGAACTCCTTACTGGGATTCTAATGTGAGAGGAGCAATCTTTGGGTTAACTAGAGGAACAAAAAAGGAACATTTATCAAGGGCTGTTCTAGAAGCGATTTGTTACCAATCAATGGATGTTCTAAGAGCTATGGAAAAAGATACAGGGTTATCCATAAGGTCCTTAAAAGTTGACGGTGGAGCAACAGTAAACGGCTTTATAATGCAATTTCAATCTGATATTTTGGGTATCCCAGTTGCTCGCTCGAGCATCAAAGAGACTACTGCTCTAGGTGCTGCTTATTTTGCTGGACTGGCTACAAATTACTGGGAATCATTAACTGAGATTAGTGGTTTGAAAAAATCAGAAAAACACTTTTCTCCTAATATGGATGTTAATATACAAGAGAAATTAGTTAATAGATGGGCAGCAGCTGTTGCTGCAGCAAGAAGTTTTTAGAAGTTTATATATAAGCCTGCAAACTATTGTTTTCTAGTTTTAGGCTTTTTTTATTGCACAAAA
>CAZDCS010000017.1:0-14438 GCA_964504015.1 uncultured Mariniplasma sp.
GGAGCCACTTGTGCTGCAACATTACTTGTTATTATAGTATCGAATACCCCTTTTTTAAAATACTCCTTTATCTCATGAACAATAGCCCACCCTGCTTTTGTTCTTTTGTCGAGCATTGTCAACAAAACACCTTCCATTTCTAGTCGCTTATTGTTGACCTTTAACTTTTTTTGGACAATCCGTATTGTATTTAGTAATTGCGTCAATCCATCAATAGCTAAGTATTGGCATTGTACCGGTATCAAAACAGAATCCGATGCATAGAGTGCGCTAATTGTTAACAAACCTAATGATGGCGGGCAGTCAATAATAATATAATCATATTGATCTGATATCTCACTAATTCTTTGACTTAACACATATTCTCTATCCTCGTGGTCTAAATGCATTTCAATGCGCGATAGTTCAATTGTTGCAGGGATAACATCAAGATCGATTTCTTTTAGATGTATAATCGTTTGCTCAATTGATTTTCTTTTTAGCAAAACGTCAAAAATAGTCGCATATAGCATGCTTCTATTTATCCCTAAACTCGTTGTCGTGCTTGCTTGAGGATCGAAATCGATCAATAAGACTTTTTTATTAAGTTCCGAGAGAGAGGCTGCTAAGTTTACACTAGTTGTTGTTTTTCCTACTCCACCCTTTTGATTTGAGATCGCGATTACTTTCCCCATTATTTACTCCTATCTATAAAGGGTTTTTCTTTATAATTGAAAAACTCCTTGGATATCCCGATGATCTTTCTTTTTTATTGATAACAATTTGCACCCTAAGTCCAAAGTTATATGGCAGTTCAAATTGATCAATGATTTCAACTTCACCACCTAGGGTTTTTATCCCTTTTCTAGCATCTTTTAATTCGTCGCTATATTTTAGCCCTTTCATAGCGATGAACTTTCCATCTATTTTTGTCATAGGTAATCCCATTTCACAAATCATAGACATTTTTCCTAAAGCTCTCGCTGTGACAATATCAAACTCTTCTTGGTTTTCTAGTGCAAAAACCTCTGCCCTATTATGTATGAGTTTTATTTTATCTAACTGCAATTTTTCGACAAGTTGCTTGAGAAATTCAATCCTCTTGTTCAATGAGTCAACAATTGTGACTTCTAAATGCGGATAGATTATTTTTAAAGGTATGCTCGGAAATCCGGCACCAGCTCCCATATCACATATAGATTGCACATCATTAAAGTCAATTGTTCTAACCAATGTTAATGAATCAAAGAAGTGCTTGAAAAAGACTTCTTTTTTTTCAGTAATTCTCGTTAGATTTGTCGTTTCGTTGTATTTTATCAAAAAGTGAAAGTATTCTATGAATTTACGCTCCTGTAAAAGGGTTAGTTCAATATTTAAAACTTCTTTTATGTAGAATTTAAATTCCATCTTTCTTTCTCCTTGATTCTAAGCAGATAATTAGCACTGATATATCTGCGGGGTTCACACCTGAAATGCGCGAAGCTTGGCCAATGGTTTTCGGGCTCACTTTAGTTAATTTTTCTTTTCCTTCGGATGAGATGTTTCTAATATCATTATAAATAATATCCTTAGGGATGATTTTATTTTCTAATCGCTGCATCTTTTCGGCTTCTCTTTGGGCTTTTTTAATATACCC
Source organism: uncultured Mariniplasma sp. (assembly GCA_964504015.1). Taxonomy (GTDB): domain Bacteria; phylum Bacillota_I; class Bacilli_A; order Acholeplasmatales; family Acholeplasmataceae; genus Peloplasma. The sequence goes on from CAZDCS010000017.1 coordinate 1,616, forward strand.
TTCGTACTTAATATTTATTTCCACTTGTTCTAAGATATTATTTGAATATTCTATATTTGTGAAGTGTTTAATATCTATTTTATTTATTTCTGGCCTTTTTAACAACTCTGATAAAAGTACCGCTTCATAAATTGAGGCTGAACCTCTTGAAGAAAGGTATTCGTTGTTTGCCTTGTTTGGCATAACCCTTAGTTTATATACGTGTTCTTTAAGATTGATATATTCCTGTTTTTTAACTAGGAATTTTGCATATACACTCTTTGTGACAAGCCCTACTCTGTATCCGTGCTCTTTTAAGCGCAGATCAGCATTGTCATGTCTTAGCAATAATCTATGTTCGGCTCTAGATGTTAGTAATCTATAAGGCTCAATTGTTCCTTTTGTAACAAGATCATCGATCAAAACCCCAATATACGCTTCATGCCTTTGCAAAATCAATGGTGTTTTATTTGAAAGTTTTAATGCCGCATTAATCCCCGCCATTAATCCTTGTCCAGCCGCCTCTTCATACCCACTTGTTCCATTAATTTGTCCGGCGCAATATAAACTCTTTATTGTTTTTGTTTCAAGCGTTTGCATAAGTTGGATAGGGTTAATAGCATCATACTCAATAGCATAGGCATATTGGGTTATTTTCGCATTCTCTAATCCTTTGATTGTTTTAATCATTTCATCTTGAACTTCTTCAGCTAGACTAGTCGATAGACCTTGAACATATAAATCATTAAGTTCTAAGCTTTCTGGTTCAATGAAAATTTGATGTCTTTCTTTGTCAAAAAAACGAACAACCTTATCTTCAATCGATGGGCAGTATCTAGGGCCAGCACCGATAGATGTTCCACTATATTTTGCTGAAAGCTCGATATTATCAGCGATTACTTGGTGAGTTTTCTTAGATGTATGTGTTAGATAGCATGGTATTTTCGGATTTTTGTCATAGTATTTTTGATCAAAACTGAATGTGTGCCTTTTTTGGTCGCCTGGCTGAATAGACATTTTTGTTTTATCAACACTGTTTTCTGCTATTCTTGGTGGAGTCCCTGTTTTTAACCGAATAATCTCGAATCCTAGTTTCTTAAGTTGATTGCTTAAGCCAAATGTGGTTGGTTCTCCTTCGGGGCCACTCGCTTTTGCTTGTGTTCCAATTAAAATGGAACTGTTTAAATATGTCCCCGTTGTCAGTATGACTGTTTTGCTAAATATTATGTCCCCGTTATTAAGTTTTATGCCCTCTACACTATTTTCTTTAAGCACTAATTCATCAACTAGTGCTTCAAGTAAGTCTAAATTAGGTGTCTTGCGTAAAACATCTAGAATTATTCTCGGGTATTTCAGTTTATCGATTTGCGCACGTAGCGCTCGAACTGCTGGACCTTTTGATGCATTAAGCATTTTAATTTGTATTTGTGCCTTGTCGGCACTTTTTGCCATCTGACCACCTAGGGCATCTATTTCTCTCACCACTATCCCTTTAGCAGGTCCTCCAATAGATGGATTACATGGTAAAGAAGCAACCATGTTAAGGTTGCCTGTAATTAATAGTGTTTTTTTATTCATCCTGGCCATAGCTAGCGCTGCTTCAACACCTGCGTGACCACCGCCTACAACTATACCATCATAAATCATATAATCAACTTCTTTAAGTTAGTTTTTTTAAGAAGTATTTTGCAATATCTTCTTTCGTGTATTTATATATTTTAAGTGCTTCATTCATTGGTGCACTTATTCCAAATTGGTCAATCCCGTAAACAAACTGTGTGTATTTATACCAAGAGAGGCTGCTCGCCATCTCGATTGCTAATGTTTTAGCTCGTTTTGGCAAAATCTCTTTTTTATACTTTTGTGTTTGTTTATCGTAGAAATAATGAGATGGCATGCTTACAACGCGCACATCTTTACCATTTTCTTTTAACAGTTTTTGTGCTGAAATTGCTAATCCTACTTCAGAACCAGACGCAAGCAATATTCCATCAAGTTTTTCTGTTTCTTTGGAAACGATATAAGCTCCCTTTATAAGTCCTTCATAAGTTGTTGTCTTTTGTTTATCCACACCTTGTCTTGTCAATATAATAACAGTTGGAGTATCAACAGATTCAATAGCTACTTTCCAAGCTGCTAAAGTCTCGTTTGCATCGCATGGTCTAATTACGTTCAAATTAGGGATTGCCCTTAAGCCTACAAGTTGCTCGACTGGTTGATGAGTTGGCCCATCTTCTCCTACTGCAATAGAGTCATGTGAAAAAATGAATATTGAAGGTATCTTCATGATCGCTGCAAGTCTAATTGCTGGTTTCATATAATCACTAAAGACAAAGAACGCACCATTAAAAACTCTTAGTCCTCCATGTAGAACCATACCATTAACGATCGCTCCCATAGCATGTTCGCGCACTCCAAAATTAATGTTTCTACCAAGTCGGTGTTCTTTGCTAAAATCACCATCCGCGCCTTTGGCTTTAGTAGATGATGTAAGATCAGCAGATCCTCCAATTAAGTTAAGGTTTTCTAAAGATAGTTTTTCAATTATTTTACCACTTGTATTTCTGGTTGCTTCACTAGGATTGTTAACACAATCTTTAAAACCTTCTAAATCTAGATTTGGCTTATTCTCAACAAAAGTTTCATATTGTGCAAATTCTTTTGGATACTTAATCTGGTAATCTTTAATTAATTTCTTCCAATTGCGGTGCGCTCTTTTTCCGCGCAATGTAACCTTTTTGCGGTAATGTTCATATACTTCAGTTGGTATTTCGAAAGGTTTATATGGCCAATCAAGTTTCTTTCTAAGTAGTTCTGCTTCACTAACCCCTATTGGTGATCCATGAGCTTTGCTAGTTCCCGCTGCGCTTGTTCCATAACCAATGACTGTTTTTACCTCAATGATTGTTGGTTTTGAATCCTCTTTTTTAGCTCTGTTGATTGCACGTCTAATTAGTTTTATATCGTTTCCATCAGTAACACTAATGTGTTGCCAGCCAATCGCTTCAAACTTCTTTTTATGATCTTCGCTATAAGCTAATGAAACTTTTCCATCTAATTGAATGTCATTTGAATCAAATAGTAGGATTAGTTTCCCTAGTCCTAAGTGTCCAGCGAGACTCATTGCCTCTAGGGAAACCCCTTCTTGAAGATCGCCATCGCCGCAAAGTGCATAAGTGTAGTGGTCTATGATTGGATAATTCTCTTTATTAAATCTAGCCGCGAGATGAACTTCTGCCACAGCCATCCCTACAGCATTAGATACACCTTGTCCAAGTGGGCCACTTGTTGTTTCTACACCCTCTGTGTGTTTGTATTCAGGATGGCCGGGTGTCACTCCAACTTGTCTGAAATTCTTAATATCTTCAATACTTATTTTAAATCCTGATAAATGATTTAGTGCATATAACAACATTGATCCATGGCCAGCTGATAAAACAAATCTATCTCTATTCATCCAGTTGGGATTTTTAACATCAATATTTAGATGTTGAGTGAAAAGTTCGTATGCCATAGGCGCTGCACCTAAAACTATTCCCGGGTGTCCGCTATTAGCTCTGTTAATCGCGTCAACTCCTAAAAAACGAATGGCATTAATAGCTTTATTTTCCATTTTTGTCTTCCTTTTGGTTATCATTATTTTCAAGTTCTTCATTTTGGTTTTCTGGTTCGTCTTCAAATTTAAAATATTTTTTGTAGTGCTCTTCTTGAGCTATAACTAACTCATCAAATTTTTCGACCCCTACATAATCTCGAATCAGATTTTGTGCATTGTGGTTTTCTTCCTGGACTTTCTTGTTGACGACTTTCCCTTGAACAACATTACTAATAACAACTAATATAACTAAGCCGATTAATATTTGAAACATTTGATCCGGGAAATAAAGAGATGCTAATAGAGCTACTGCACCATATAAAATCAATGTCGGGATAATAAAAAACATATTTATTTTTTTGCTGATCCCACTGATTCTTCCTAAAAACCCAAGCCATATCTTATTAAGTTCTGGCTCATAAAACTCCTTTAATGATTCGTGATATGTCTTTTCGATCAACACCCTGTAGTCTTGGCCGTTTGATGTCCAGATTGCAAAACGCCCTCGCGCAGCAAATTGGATTAAATATGGTGTGTCATTCATATAATGAAACTCCACTTTTTTTTCGTTTATTACCTGTGTTTCAAATGGTTCATTAGTTAACTTCTTATAAACCCTGTAATTCAATTTCATTTGTTATTCCTCCGATATTTTTATTATAGCACTATATTTCGTTTTACCTACATCGTTGTTTCAATTAACAACTCCCCATCAAGCATCATCACCCACATAATAAACTCGCTTATGGCTGCTTCAATCAAGACCTGACCAGGTTCACAAGTTACTATTGAGTGATGATGCTTGATAGGGAGTTCATTTATTTTTGTCGTAACCTTTTAAAAAAGATCTTTAGTATTTCTCTACTTTCATCAGCTAGCAATCCTTGTTCGACTCTAATTCTGTGATTAAAGGGTAGTTCAAAGATATTCGTCAAACTCACAGCTACACCTGATTTAGTATCATTAACACCATAAAACAGGTTTCTAATTCGCGCTTGAATCATCGCTCCTGCACACATAGGGCACGGTTCCATTGTAACATAAACATCACAGTCTTCCAATCGCCAACTTCCTATCTTTTTTGTAGCTTTAATCATAGCTAGAAACTCTGCATGCGCATAAAATGATTGACTTTGTTCTCTTTTGTTATGCGCTCTTGCTATTATTTTCCCTTGGTAAACCACAACTGCTCCGACAGGCACTTCGTTTTCTATATCTGCTTTTTTTGCTTGCTTAAGTGCTGCAGTCATAAATTTAATCTTTTGTTGGTTTTCCGGGAACTTCATGGTATTGTCGAGCTCTTGGTTCATAAGATTCATCAGCTCCTACTAGGATTGTTGGATCATCATAATGGGCTGGTTTCCCATTTATTATACGTTGCGTTCTGGTGGCTGGCAACCCACTCTTAACACAAATTGCCGTCAATTTAGTTACGAATTCTGCTCGAGCTAGAAGTTTTGGCATCGGTCCAAATGGTTCTCCTCTAAAATCACGGTCAAGACCACCAACAATAACACGTATCCCTTTGTCTGCTAAATATTCTGTAATTTCGATTATATCAAAATCAAAAAACTGGACCTCATCAATAACAACTGCATGTGTGTTAGATTCTATATATTTATATATCTCAACACTATTTCCAATAACGATTGACGGCTTTTTGCTTAAATTGTGGGAGACAATTTCTTCTATTTCATAGCGTGTGTCAAGTTTTGGTTTAAAAACCAAGACATTTTGTTTAGCGTATTCTAATCTTTTAATTCGCCTAATAAGTTCTTCTGTTTTGCCAGCAAACATTGGCCCACAGACAACTTCGATAAAACCATTACTATATGTATGATACATAATGAATTACCGTCCTTTGGTTTTATTAATAAAAAACGTGATAATTAATCACGTCATTTAGTTTCTTTCTTGTCTTTGTTAATGCCGTAACGTTTGTTGAATTTCTCAACGCGCCCAGCAGCTTGAATATATGTTTGTTGACCCGTGTAAAACGGATGACAATTTGAACACGTATCAATCCGGATATCTTTTGCAGTTGTCCCTACTTCAAATTCGTGTTTGCATGTTGCACATCTCACCATTTTAACTTCGTATTTTGGGTGAATTCCTGGTTTCATTTTTTTCTCCTTCCGCCATAACCTTCTGGTCATAGTAAGTTTTGCTCAATTATTATATCACTCTCTATTTTATTTATCAAGTGAATAAACGTTATTTAGTAACTTTCTGCGATAAACTGTCTTCCTGTGTGTCCGTTATTGCTAAAAATTTCTTGGAAATGCCTCCAATAACAATACCTGAAGGAACACTCAAAAACAACATTACCGGAAGAAATGCAATTACAGCAACACTTCCTATAACAAATATCCCTGCTATAATTTGACCCACTGTATGAAATATAGAGCCAATCACACTTACCCCTATAATTCCAAAGTAATTCATTTTTTTAAGCAGTCCCATAGATAATACTGCAAGCGTTGCCCCACTTAAACTCATATAAAAAGTTGGGCCTAACAATCTACCGCTTAGCAGAGCTACTAGAATAACTCTTGCTATCACTAAAAACGTAGCGTCTTTAAAGGAGTACTTATATAAAACAATAAGTGTCACAATATTAGCAAGTCCCAATTTAGCTCCTGGAACTGGAATAACATGAACAGCAGATTCGATTATATTCAACACAATGGCTATGGCAAGAAAATTTGCCAGCAGTGTTAGTTTTCTCATTTTCTGGTTATTTTTCATGATAGTTTAAACAATGAAATCTTCATCGTTTGTCTCAAATTCGATACGTATTTGATTTGGCAAACAAATTAGTGGCCATGCTGTCGACTCTCCTTTTCTGCTGCAAATATTTTTAGGGCTTTGCTCCTCGATAACTTCGACACTTCGTTTTTCGAAATCGAATCTAATAACAACGATTTGCCTAACACCTTGAATCTCAAAATCCCCCAGCAGTGTTATTGTGTTATTGTCATAATCGATCAGAGGAAAAATACGATTATCCCCAATTGGGACTTCTTGTGTGTAATTTTTTACCACTGTATTGTTATTGAAGTGAATCGTTACTATGGGCTCTCTTGAATTGCCATAGTAAACATTAGCACTTGATGCTTCTTGTTTAAAAGAAAATAACTGAAATGCTAGGAAAATGCTCCCTAATAGAAGAAATAGAACAGCAACCAATAGATAATCTCTTCTACTTTGGACCTTTTTTAGATCTCTCATCATTCTTTCTCCTCAAACACTGTTTCTTCTAAGTAGGTTGTTATTGTCAAGTCATAATTGAAGCGGATAACCTCTATATTTAGTTCTTCTTGGTTTTCATTAAACCACTCAGTAAATGTATCTGGTGACATCGAGAATAGCGCTGTTGAAACAGCATCTAGGACACCAAGATTCTCACCTATTAGCGTAACCGTGTGATAGTATTGGGTTGGCATTTTTGTCTTTGGAGAGATTATGTGATGGTAACGTAACCCTTGGGATACAACATACTGGGTGAAATTACCCGCAGTAGTTACACCTGTGTTTTTAACGAAAATAGTTCCATAAGTCCTACTGTCTCCATCTTCTCTAACTGGATTTGACAGCGCGACATTGAAAATCCCTCCATCACGATTGTAGTTTTTTCCAACAGCGATTGAACTAGTCCCAGCACTAATTGAAAAATATTCGATATTTTGTTCTCTTAGATAGTCATAAACTAACTGGGTTGCATACCCTTTTGCAATAGCCCCTAAATCGAGTTGTGCTGTATCACTTTTGACATGTATAAAGTATTTCCCTTGGTTTTGAGATAGAGTGATTACGTTTTCCTTTGTTTCAATATCTGCGATCTTTTCTATGGTTTGTTCAATAATATCAGCAGATACTTCGCCAAAAAGATGATCTTTTGATTCATCGAAAATCATCTCTTTCCAAATATTTATTGCTTCCCCTATTGAAATATCGAAATACCCGTCAGTAAGCACTCTGATTCTTTCCGCTTCTTCAATCAAATAAAAAAGTTGTGGGTCAATCTCTATTACCTGGTCATTTTTTTTATTGATAGAATATATGTTTTGCAAAAAAGTAGAGTCTTCATTTAGTGGTTCATGCATTGTTGAAAGTTCATGATATGTTTGATATATTTGTTCTATAGCTATCTTGTGAATGCTTTCTTCACCCTTTTCAGCCAAAAAATCAATTTTGATAAACGTATCCATATACTCAAAAAAACTAATAGAAGACATTTTTGGTCCCTGACATGCAGAGAGTATAACAAAACTCGCTATTACAACAAATATTAATATCGCTTTTTTCATTTCTTGCACCTCTAATTTTAAAGAATCGCACTTTTATAAAGAAAGAAAAGGACAAAATCGCCCTATATCTTTGTCTTGATTGCCGTCCCATCCGGATTCGGATGATCTTTTAAATACTCTAGGATCGGGTTATAATGTTTATCTGGTTTGCCTGGTCTGCACCTAGAAAGTTTTTCAACCTCACCGTTGACAATCCCTGAAGCAAATGCTCTACATCCAGGAACTCCACATGACCCGCAATTGTATCCTGGCAATAGTTTTTCAATATCATCAATTCTAGGATCTTCATGAACTGCTAAATATATTCCAGCTACTGAGAGCATAACTCCCATCGCAACCCCTAAAACACTCAACACTATTAACGGATAAAATAGCTCCATTATAGTTTGACCTCCTTTAAAAACTCAATAGTATCTTTTATATTACAACCTTCAGAACCGCAAGATTCACATGAGTTAGCTTCTTGATATGCTTGTCTACAACTTTCTGGTATTGGTGTTTTTTCATTTAAAAACATAGTCACCACATACAGTAGGATAAAACCTAGTACTGCAGAAACAATTATTAAAAACCCCATTAGATAAGTCCCGCCAATCCCATAAATGCTAATGCCATAAGCCCAGCGCTTACTAAAGCAATCGGCATGCCTTTAAGTGATTTTGGTACACTTGATGCATCTAAGCGTAATCGAATTGCCGTAAATGTTATTGTTATTAAAGTGAATCCTAGCCCAGAACCTAGCGCATATGTCAGCGCTTCAAGATATGTTTGTGGTGAAGATATATTTGTTAATGCAACACCTAAAACTGCACAGTTTGTTGCAATCAAAGGAAGGTATACACCTAAAGCCTTATATAAACTTTCGCTTACTCTTTTAACAACAATTTCTGTTAATTGTACAAGTGATGCAATAACTAAAATAAACGCTATCGTATCGATATATTTAATATCGAGGGGAACTAAAACATAATGGTAAATCGGGAATGTAATTGCCGCAGCTAACAACATAACAACAATAACTGCAAATCCCATCCCAACTACTGATTTCATTTTTGTTGAAACCCCAAAGAACGGACATAACCCTAAAAACTGCATAAGTACAATGTTGTTAATCAACATTGAGGAAATTAATATCGCTAGTAAATTCATTTTTTCTTAATCCCCTTTCCTTGACGATAAGCTGTTATTCCAGCTAACAAAAACCCAATAACAAGAAAGGCTCCTGGTGGCTGAACTAATACCCCTAAAGCAAACTGCTCCAGTCCTGCCCCTTGAAGCAAAGTCGTTTCAAATCCAAGAGGTAATGTTTTCCCTAAAACAAGTGTCCCCGTACCAAACAACTCTCTTACTAGTCCGATAATTGATAATGATAAAGCAAAACCTATCGCTACTCCAAATCCATCTATTGCCGATTTAACTACAGTGTTTTTTGAAGCAAAAGCTTCAGCTCGCCCAAAGACCACACAGTTTACAGTAATCAAAGCAATAAACACACCTAATTCTTGTGCTAAAGCTGGAGTGAATGCATCAACTAACATCTTTAAAATAGTCACTTCGGTGGCAATAATTATTACATAAGCAGGAATACGGACAGCGGATGGAATCAAGTGTCTAATCGATGACACTGTGGTATTGGTCAAAGTTAGAACAATTAAAACTAAGATTCCCATTCCAAATGCACCTTCGAATGTTGAAGTTACAGCTAAAGCAGGACACATACCTAAAACCATTACAAAAATTCCGTTTTCTTTCAAAATACCTTTTGAAAATATTTCCCATTTAGTCGGTTCTTTTGATTTAGCTTTCTTTTTTACTGGCACTTTTTTTACTGGCAACTTTTTTGCATCTGTCATATTATAGAACCTCCATTACTAAATGTTTGATTGTTCTATATTTTGTAGCTGCAAAAGCATCGATTTCTGCTATATTAGCACTAGTTTGTGTAATATTTGAATTTGCTAATACGTCAACTTTTTGATGTGCAACTGCAATGTCTTCTAATAGTTCTTGTAGTGTATTCAAACTTATAGTCACACCAGAGATAAGGTCACCCTCAGGAACTAGATTTCTAATTTGTGATCCTACATAAGCTTGCAAATTATTTTCTGTAGCTCCTAGATTCAATGTCTGAACAAGTGTAATGAATTGAGCTCCTAATATCACACCTTCTGCATCAATACTAACAACCATTCTTATAGACCCAAATTTATTTGTTTTATGAACATCATATATATACCCTAAAATATCTCCATTTGAATCAAAAGCTCTAACAACTTCTTGAATTGAAATAGGAGCTCCATCGAGTTCAATAATCTCAAATGAACTCATTCCAGGTAAAATTTTTTCGAATGCTTCTGTTTTAGCTCGTGCTTGATTTTCCTCTATTATTGATGAAGTAAATGCATTAACCCCACCAATGGCAAGTCCGCATACTAATGCTACCATCGCTAGTACAAATGAATGGTGAACAATCTGTTTTTCAAATAGTTTTTTTATCATACGCTACCTCCTAATCCAAAGTAAACAATAACACCCATAATAATTAGAGTTACCGCATACCCAATTAAAAACTTCCAACTATACTTATTAGTTGACCATTTATGATAATCAATTAGTGGCACAAACATGTTCGCAAATATAATAGCGAATGCGACACCTTCGGGAAAAGCTCCAAATAAGCGAATAAGCACTACTAACACTCCGATAAACATACCATAAATCCACCGGCCGGGTTTCGTGAATGGAGATGTTACCGGATCAGTTACCATAAAGACAACACCAAACATTAATCCACCGGCAAACAGTTGAAACAACATGTATTCTACCGCTTGTCCTGGGTGTAGTTTTAAGCCTGCAAGAAGCATTAAAATAACGAAAGTTGTAATGGCCGCAACCATTGGACGAAAGTCTGCAGAACGTCTAATTATTAAATATGCTGCACCAAGTAAGATCGCTATAACACTAATTTCTCCCATTGAACCAGGGACATTTCCGATGAATAAATCCATTAAAGAGTAGCTGTTTAAAACATTCGGAAAACCGATAGGCCCTCTAATTGCGGCTAGCGCTGTTGCTCCAGCTAATAGATCAAGATTATCATATGCTCCAGAAAACATATCTGTTAATGCTAACCCAATAAAGATACGTCCGGTCGCTGCCACATTGAAAATGTTTGATCCTAGACCACCAAATAGCATTTTTGCTACAACAATACCAAACGCCGCACCAACAACTACTGCATAAATTGGTAGTTGACTTGGGATAATCATCGCAAAGATTACTGCGCTTACTGCTGGAGCGGTAATATTGTTAATTGTATAATTTTTGTACCTAGATTTAAATCTTATTCTGAATTGGTCACTTTTGATTGGTTTGTTCATCATCCCAAAAGCAACAGCTTCTAACAACACCATAACTACAAGAGATACAACGATTCTTATAACGGCATCCCAACCAAACATATAAATCGAGAATACAACTACCGGGATCATCGCAATCAAAACATCATTCATCATCCGTTTTGTGCTAACTGGCTTGCGAATATAGGGACTTGTTTGTTTAACTATTTGCATAATTTCCTCCTATTTTACTAAGCGTTTGCTTAAACGCATGTATTCTGTTAAGTGGATCTTCGATGGGCATACATAAGAACAAAGACCACACTCAATACAACTATCAATTGCTAAATCTTTTATAGCTTGCTTATTTTTAACTTTATACATATTCATTATTTGGACAGGACTAATTGACACAGGGCACGAATAAACACATGATGCGCAATGAATACACGGTTCTTCTTTTAATAACTCATAATTTGAAACAATCAAGCTTATTGATATGTGAGTCATAATGATATCGTCACTCGGGATATTTTTACCCATCATTGGCCCGCCTAGTGTTAGTGTTTTAGGAATGTGAACATCTTTATATCCCCCCGCTAATTTGATTAAATCCGGAACTAATGTTCCAATTCGAGCTTTAAAGTTAGAGTTATGAATACCCTCCCCGCTAATTGTATAAAATCTTTCTAAAATTGGCAATCTTTTTTTAACTGCGTTATAAATGCTTTGAAGTGTTGAAACGTTAAAATTCAGGACTCCATATTCAGATAATAGTTCTCCTTGGGGTATTTTAATGCCTGTTGTTGTTTTTATCAAATCAAGTTCCCAACCTTGTGGGTAATAGTTGCTGACTTTAATTACTTTAATATTATGATCTGGAAATTCCCTAAGTGCAAAAAGAAACCTTTCTGCAACTTCTTTATACTTCTTCTTAATTCCAATAATGCCCTTATTTGCTCCAACGGTATTCATAGCAAAAATCAACCCTTGAATAATTTCTTCGGGGTTATTCATCATAACGAAGTAATCATTTACCAATCGGGGTTCACACTCAACGCCATTGGCTATAACATAATCAATTTTATCTTTTGTTTGCAATTTGATATACGTTGGAAAAGCACTTCCTCCCAACCCTACTAGACCTGCGTTTTTTGCAATCTTAACATAATCATCTTGTTTCAATTCGGAAATTTCACTTTCTGTTCTATCCTTAATGGATTCATGCATCGTATATTTCATGTCATTTTGTATAATTAAGCAATCAACATACTTGCCACTTTCATCTAAGTGTTTTTCAATACCGACCATTTTCCCGCTAACTGTTGATTGAATGGGTTGCTCAAAGAATGCAGCATTTCTAGTTCCAATAACTTCACCCACTTTTACATTTTGACCTTCAATAATACAGGTTTCACCCTTGGGACACCTAGTGCTTGTTAAAGGATAGTAAAGATACTTTGCATCTAGGTAGTGCATAATTGGAAGTTGCTTTATTTTCTTTTTTCCATCAGGAATATATTTCGTCGTTTGAATCACGCTTTATTCCTTGTATAATTAATTTGTATTAAATTAACTATAACTTCCTTTCTTTTTATATT
>CAZDCS010000018.1:0-13779 GCA_964504015.1 uncultured Mariniplasma sp.
AAGAGGCTCTAGATATTCCTTTGTTTGGTTATGTTGAAAATACAAAATTGATTGACCCGGTGTGGATTCAAGCCGTTCCATATGATGTTAAAATCATTGGCGATAATAATAAAAGCACAACAAGCCTTAGATTGTGGGCAACTGAGCCATCAAAATTACATAAATATCACGATAAAAAATATTTAGAGATGGTAAGTGGTATTACTAATATGTTGTATCCTGATGATTCTACAGAAACAGGGAAAACACAGAGATTAATGCAGTCCTATATCTTCAGTGCTGCAGGAGTGAAAAATGCGATTAGAGAACATAAAAATTTGGGTCGTGATGTTCGTTCAATCCCCAATTACTATACATTCCAGATAAATGATACACATCCAACATTAATTATTCCAGAAATGATGCGTATCTTAATGGATGAAGAGCATATTGGTTATGACGAAGCTTGGGATATAACAACTAGAACTTGTGCATTTACTAATCACACGATTTTAGCGGAAGCACTTGAGAAATGGAATATCCAAGTTTTTAGGAATCTATTACCAAGAATCTATGAAATAGTCAGAGAAATGAACTTACGCTTTCAGCGTGTTATGGAACAAGATGGTCGCTTTAATAAAGAACAGATGTATCTCATGGGTTTAATTGGTCATAATCATGTTCGAATGGCGCACATTTGCATCTTTGGTTCTTTTAGTGTTAATGGTGTCGCACAACTGCACACCGATATTTTAAAGAACGATGAAATGAAAGATTTCTATTTACTATACCCTCATAAGTTTAATAATAAGACTAATGGAATCACGCATCGCAGGTGGTTGATTCATACCAACCCGGAGCTAGTTAAAATTCTTGATGAAAAAATTGGCGAGGAATGGAGAAAAGATTTAACAAAACTTGAGGTATTAGATCAGTTTAGGAATGATGAGAAAACGCAACAACAAATTGATAAAATGAAACTAGCGAGAAAACAAGCTTTGGCTGATCGCATTTTGCAAAGAGAAGGTATTGAGCTAGATGTCAATAGCATTTTTGATATTCAAGTAAAGCGTCTTCATGAATATAAACGCCAATTAATGAATATTCTTCATATTGTCTATGTCTATAACAAATTAAAAACAGATCCTAACTTTAAAGAAAACTATTATCCGCATTCATTTATCTTTGGTGCGAAAGCTGCCCCAACATATCATATGGCCAAAGCTGTTATTGAATTAATTAATATGGTCGCTAAAGTAGTTAATGAAGATATGGAAACAAATGGGTTACTAAAGGTTGTCTTTATTGAAAACTACAATGTTACCTATGCTGAATATATTATGAACGCCGCTGATCTATCAGAACAAATCTCAACTGCTACTAAAGAAGCTAGTGGAACAGGGAATATGAAGTTTATGATGAATGGGGCAATCACAATTGGAACAATGGATGGCGCTAATGTTGAAATCGTTGAAAAAGTTGGAATGGATAATGCCTTTATTTTTGGATTATCGGCTGCAGAGGTAACAAAGATATATAAGTATAATAACTACAAACCCAGAGAAGTATATGATAAAGACTACCGTTTGCAAGAGGTTTTTAGTTTTATTTCTAAACTTAATGATAATCCTTATCATTTTGATTATGTCTTACACGGATTATTAAATAGCGATTATTTTTTAGTGTTAAAAGATTTTGATGCATACCTAAAGGCTCACGAAAAGGCAAATGATAAGTATAAAGACCGTTCAGCATGGCTAGCTATGTCAATAGCTAATATTGCTCACTCAGGGTTCTTTACATCCGATAGAACAATACAGCAGTATAATAAAGATATCTGGAAGTTGAAAAAAATAAACATATAAGAGGTTGGAAACGGCTAAACAAGGGGATATTAACCTAAGTGCAGCGGTGTTTTATCTTATTTTAAAAATCACCTGATGGTTGATGGTTACTAATCAGGTGATTTTTCTAATCAAGTTAGGGCAATCTTTTCTTTAGAAAAAAAGTAAAAAAATTGATTGATATTTTAAAGCATTGGATAGATTGTAGATGATTTAGGTTTGTAGTTATCCTTATTGCTTTATGTTTTTAGTGGTAGTTTCAGTAGGTGCTTCAGGCTATAAAAATAGAAAAACCGCGACTCAATGTTAGACTAAAAACTTGGGTACTCTTAATTAATTGCGGCTAAAGATGGTATAATAACATCAACGCATCGTCAATTATTATTAATATAGTGAGGAAGTAGAAAAAATGAGAATTTTTATCGATGAGTTTAGTTTAATCCGAATTGAAAGTGATAAATATATCGAAAAAATTGAAATTAAAAACAACAAGATTAGCTGGTTAAAAAACGAAGGTTTTAATCAGTTTTTTGTCACAGAAAAACCGCTAAATCTTCATATTGATGACAAAATCATTGTCAATGGAGTTATCTATCCTTTAGAAATAGGGATTGTCACACTCACAAGGGCATTCGAAAAGCGCTTCCGCTATGATGGGAAATTGGGTTATTGTTACCAAAATGATAAAACGACATTTTCATTGTTTTCACCAGTAGCAAAAGAAGTGTTTGTTGTAGTTGATAGTGTGGAATACAAAATGTCTTATAGTGAACCAGTTTGGTCGGTTACAATTGATTCAGATTTAGAGGGACTTGCTTATTTTTATAAAATTAGATTAGTCGATAAATTTAAGAATGTGTCAGACCCATATGCTAATGCAGTTTCAGATAACAAAAATCTTGTTATTGACTGGACTAAAACTGTGACAACCAAAAGAACACCAATTAAAATCAAAAAAATGGTTGATGCAATTATTTATGAAGGTCATGTTCGCGATTTAACGATTAAACTTGATGTTGAATCAAAGGGGCTATTTAAAGGGCTAACCGAGGAAAGCAAATTATTAAAAGGATCAGTTTTAAACTATATAAAAAAGCTAGGGATGACGCATTTGCAGCTATTGCCGGTCTATGATTTTCACGGTGTTGACGATTGCACGAAAAATGTCTCATATAACTGGGGGTATAACCCAAGCCAGTATTTTTGCCTAGAAGGTTGGTTTAGTCATAATACAAAGGACCCATATGTTAGAATTAACGAGTTTAAAAGACTAATAAATGCCGCCCATAAGCTGAGATTAGGAATTAATATGGATGTTGTTTTTAACCATGTTTATGATCATAAAACTTTCCCTTATGATGATATTGTGCCAGGGTATTTTTATAGGCACGATAAAAATAAGAAAATGACACACTCATGCTTTCTAGATAATGATATTGAAACACAAAACTATATGGTGAGAAAGCTAATTGTGGATAACCTTGTTTTCTGGGCTACTAATTATCAAATTGATGGTTTTAGATTTGATCTAATGGGGCTACTTGACATTGAAACAATGCTCTTAATTGAGAAAGAAGTGAAAAAAGTTAATCCCTATATTATGCTTTATGGCGAAGGCTGGAATATGGATAATTCCCTAACTTATAAAAACCGCTCTAATATGAATAACCAAGCACAGTTTGTTAACTATGCCCATTTTAATGATTACTACAGAAATGCGATGAAGGGAGAACTTCATGGTGAGAAACTAGGTTTCACAATAGGCAACAACCATTTAACCACAAGGGCAATGGAAGCGATTATTGGTTCTCCTCACCTTTTTACTTCACCAAATCAATCTCTAAACTATATAGAGTGTCATGATAATTCGACTTATTACGATAAAATGATGTTATCTAATCAATTTGGCTTGCTCGAGATGAAAGTCAGTCAAGATTTTGCTAATCACTTAGTTGTTATTTCGCAAGGTGTTCCGTTTTTTCATGCTGGACAAGAGATGTACCGGACTAAAAAGGGCGTTGAGAATTCATATAATAGTTCTGATGATATTAACGCGATTAATTGGCTTGTTAAAGATAGAAGCATCAACAACTTAAAAAAACTGATTAGAATTAGAAAAAAGCATTCGCTTTACCGCCAAAAAGAGTATAGTGATTCAGTATCAATAACAAGAGAAAATAAGGTGATAGTTTACCGGTTAGAAAATGAAAAAGAGATTTTAGTCCACTATATCAAAAATTATTTTGATCTAGAAAAATTGCCATTAATGAATGGGAAGTTGATTTTCCCTTCGCAAAAAGCATTAGCTGAAGATGATTTTATATTTGTTGACCAACCAGGGGTCTATATTATTCATATTGTTAAATAAGGAGGCATTTATGCAGAACATCTCTGATTATGAAATCAATGAATTTCTGCTAGGAAGATCAGCAAAAGCGCATACTTTTTTAGGTGCGCATTTACTGCGCAACCAAAAAGGAGAAGTTGTTGCAACGCAGTTTAGTGTTTATGCTCCAAATGCAACCGAAGTTAGATTAGTTGCGGATTTTAATAATTATGAAGGTTGGAAACATGTGCTATCAAAAATCCATGATCAAGGATTCTTCAGAATTGAAATACCCGGTAACTTTGATTTGACTACATATAAATTTGAAATTCACACATGTGATAACAAGGTTTTGTATAAAGCTGATCCTTTTGGGTTTTATGCTGAAAAAAGACCACAAACAGCATCTAGAGTTTATGATATCAATAATTATGAGTGGAGTGATCAACATTGGTTTAATAGTAAGAAGAAGATCTATGATCAACCATTATTAATCTATGAAGTTCATCTAGGGTCGTGGAAACAAAAGTTTGGTCAGTTTAAACCCTATAATGAAGTTGTTGATCAGTTAGTTGAATATGTCTTAGACCAAGGGTTTACGCATATTGAGTTAATGCCAGTTTATGAACATCCTTTAGATGATTCTTGGGGCTACCAAGGAACAGGATATTTCGCTGCGACATCACGGTTTGGATCACCTAAAGATTTTATGTATTTAGTAGATAGGTTACATCAAGTGGGGATTGGCGTGCTAATGGATTGGGTCTTGGGTCATATTTGCCGTGATGCGCACGGGTTGTCATTTTTTGATGGAACCGCTCTTTATGAGTTTGAAGATAAAAAAAGAAGACAAAATTTAGTGTGGGGAACTGATAATCTTGATTTTTCTAAGGGGATAACAAGAAGTTTTATGTTATCTGCTCTAACGTTTTGGTTGGATTATTTTCATATTGACGGTTATAGAATTGATGCTGTATCTAATCTAATCTATTACTTGGGTGAAAAAAGTAATGGAGTTAATGAAGACGCCTTAAATTTTATCAAACAACTGGGCTCTCATCTTTTCGGTAGAGATGATCGTATTTTGTTTATGGCAGAAGATTCAACTGATTTTTCTAAAGTAACGCATCCCCTAGATTCAGGAGGGGTTGGCTTTAATTATAAATGGAATATGGGATTTATGAATGATAGCTTGAGTTACTTTAAAGAAGATCCAATTAACCGAAAATATCATCATGACAAGATTACATTTGGGTTAGTTTATGCGTTTAATGAGCAATTTATCTTGCCTTTTTCACATGATGAAGTGGTTCATATGAAAGGTAGTTTAGTTAATAAAATGCCAGGAGATTATGCTCAAAAATTAGCTAATTGGAGACTCCTTTTAACTCTTTGGATGACACATCCGGGAAAAAAACTTTTATTTATGGGCCAAGAGTTCGCCTCATTTAGCGAATGGTCGTTTAAAAAAGAGTTAGATTGGAATCTTTTTGGTTATCCTGCTCATCAACAAGCAAATAGGTTTTTTAAAGACTTAGTAAAAGTTTATAAGCATCATAGTGGCTTGTATCAGTATGATCACGAACAAAAGGGGTTTGAATGGTCTGTTATTAATGATAGAGAACAAAGTGTCTTCGCTTTTATTAGAAGAAGTGACCAAGAAACGCTTATTGTAATTCTCAATATGACACCAAACACACATGAGTCTTATGAAATTGGTGTGCCATATGCTGGTAACTATATTGAGTTAATTAATAGTGATAAGGCTATCTATTTTGGAAGTGATAAATATAATGGATCGGCAATTGAGGCACAAAGGAAACAAAAAAATCAATTTGATTATTTAATAAAACCGAAATTAGGGCCACTTGCGGGAATGATTTTCATCCATAAAAAATAGCACTTCATCAGAAGTGCTATTTTTTATTTAGTAGTTTGTCTTTCAATAAGTTTAACATCGATAATGTCATGCAGGTTATCCAACTCAACACCGCGAATCAATCTAGTCAAATTGATAAAAGATTGCTTACCCATAAAGTTGACGGGTTGATGAATAGTTGTAATAGCTGGTGACGCCCATTTGCTAAAGTGTGTGTTATCAAAACCAATTAATGAAACATCCTCAGGAACTCGTTTTCCGAGTTTTTTCAAGATGCTTAAGGTGGCAAATGCCAACGTGTCAGAAAAAGTGAAGATAGCATCCACATGTGGGTTGTTTTTTAGTATTTCTTCAATTAGATAAATGTCGGGCGTAATAAGGTCAAAATCAAAAATATCGGCAAATAAACCAAGGGGTTTGAGTTCGTTTAAAAACCCAGTTGTTCTTTCAATAGTTGTTAACAAAAAAGAAGGGCCCCTAAAAATAATGATATTTTTCGCACCACCAGAAATCAGCTTTTTAGCTGCTAGCGCGCCACCTTTAATGTTGTCAGAGGTGATTGAAGGGATATTCTCATCTAAAATATGATCAACAGTGACTATCGGAATGTTTAAATCAGCTAATTTATCGCGATTTGAAAAATTTGATGCGATTATTAAGCCGTCAATGTTATATTGCTCAAAAAAGTTCAGATACTCTAACTCACGCTCTTTATCATCATCTGTGTGACAAAACATGATTTTATACCCGTAAGCCGCTGCTTGAGATTCAATTCCTTCTAGTAGCGAGCCATAAAAAGTAGGGCCGATGTGCGGGACAATAACGCCGATGATTTTTGAACTCCTGCTTGTTAGACTGCGAGCTAGCTGATTAGGCACAAAGCCTAACTCTTTGATTATTTTATTTACTAACACTTTTGTGTCGATATGAACATAACCTTTTTCATTAATGACGCGCGAAACAGTTGAAACACTGACATTAGCTTTTTTAGCAACATCTCTAATGGTTGATTTCATCTCTAGACTCCCTTTGTAGTAGTAAGAAGCTGTAAGCTTCTAAGGTGATTTTATCATAAAGCTTTAGTTTTTTCGTAGTAAATAAGTCAAAGTAGGGTCCAACGATACTTTTAGGAACCACGACTTTAGTTTTTTCGCCATTATTAATAAGGACTAAAATACGGTCTTTTCCTTTTTCTTTACTAAAAATCAGTATATTTGATTCAATAAAGTGGTAGTCACAAGTAGAAAAAGACGCATGTTTTTTTCTAAGCTTAATCAACGAACTAAGAAATGAATAAAAAGAAGTATCCTGCTTATCTTGATCCCAAATCATGCAACGACGATTATCGGGGTCATGATCTCCAGTCAAACCTATTTCATCACCGTAATAAAGATTAGGTGCACCAGCAGATAGAAACATTAAAAGGTAAATTAATTTCACACGATCAACGTTTTCATCTAGACGACGTTTAATGCGAATTGTATCGTGACTTCCAAGGAGGTTGAAAGTGTTTTGCATAATGTTTTTTGGTGTAGTAGCTAGAAGGGTTGTCACCATGTTTTTAAAAGTAGAGAGACCGATTTTTTGTTCGCTATACTTCCAAATTAGATCACTTAAGTCATAATTCATCACTGCATCGAGTTGATCGCCAAGCAACCATGGGTGTGAAGAATCCCAGTTTTCACCTAGAATAAACGTGTCTTTTTTAATTTGTCGGCTGGCATTTTTAATTTGTCGTAAAAACTTATGGCTGATTTCATTTGAAACATCGAGGCGCCAACCATCAATATCATATTCTTTAATCCAAAAGATGATGCAGTCTAATAAGTGTTTTTGTGCAATGGGGTTTTCAGTATTCCATTTTGGCATAAAAGGAGTGAAGGCGAAAGTCCGAAAATTAAGATTTATAGCATCATAGTTTGTTGGTTTTCCAAGGTTGTCGAGCGGGAAATTAATAACGGGGTATTTATCGATAAAAAAACAGTCTTTGTACTTGCTGTTTTCACCATTTCTAATCACGTCTTGAAAGAAATGGTGATCAAACCCACAATGATTGAAAACACCATCAAGCATAACTTTTATCCCGTAGCCATGAGCAATTTGAACAAGCTTTTTAAAATCAAGATTAGTTCCAAATTGAGGGTCAATTTTAAAATAGTTAGTCGTATCATATTTATGAGCTGAGGGAGCTTCAAAGATTGGCGTAAAATAAATTCCAGTAACCCCTAAATCCCGTAAATATGGAAGTTTCTCGATAATCCCTTTAATATCTCCACCATAAAATTCGTGATTAGAAACCGGCAGGCTGCCCCACTTGAGATTGCTTTTTTTGCTAAAACTGTAGAAACGATCAGGAAATATTTGATACCATATAGTATCCTTGACCCATTCTGGTGTTTGATGAAGGTCTTCAGCATTCAAGTAAGGGTAGTTGTAATACTCGCTGAGATCAAATTTATTGTAGAATGAAGTATCACCATCAAGTGCAATAACTCTTTTAGCACCAAAAAGATAGCTATGTTCACCATCGTTTAACACAAAAGCGTATTTTATTCTTAAAAAAGGTGGTTTTAGTTCAAAAAAATAGTAATCGAAGTCATCAGTTTGATAGCGTTTGTGCATTGGACTTATCGTGTGTTGCCAAACCGTTTCCCCTTGTTTGTTATCACCCCAAGAAAAGGGATCACCATAAACTATTTTAGTCGATGCTAGATCATTTTTTGCTGTTCTTAATGTAATATGAATTGTCTTATCATCATAGGCATAAGAGAATTCGGACTTTGCTTTGTGCCATAGGGCTAGTTTGTTCATTTTTATCACCAAAATCATTATACCATAACGAAAAAAAAGAAAAATATGAAACCGCTAACATTGTTTTAAAAGCAAGTCCATGTGTTATAATGTAAGCAGTTTTCAAGGCATTACGTAGTAAAAAAACAGTTGAACAATGAGGTTTACAGGTTTTAGATAATGGATGGTTATTGTTAATGAATTTATGACCTATTTAAATTTTAAGGAAACAATCTTATTCAAACTAAAGGAGAATAGATGAGAGACACAGGGATATTACTTCATATATCGAGCTTGCCAAGCAATTATGGGATTGGTACATATGGTAAAGCCGCCTATCGCTTTATCGATTTTTTAGTTAAAAGTGGGCAAACCTATTGGCAAATTCTGCCGCTTGGACCAACATCTTTTGGTGATTCTCCCTATCAAACATTTTCAGCATTCGCTAATAACCCCTATTTTATTGACCTTGATATTTTGGTCAAAGAAGGACTACTAGAAACAAAGGATATAATTGCTTCCTATATTACTTCAAGTTATGTTGAATATAAGGAGCTTTATGAAGAGAGATATCTTGTTTTGAGAAAAGCTTTTAATCGGTTTGATAGCATTCAAAAAAAATATCAGACATTTATTGTTAAAAACAATAGATGGTTAGAAGATTATGCTTTATTTATGGCAATTAAAGAAAATTATAAAGGTCGCTCATGGTTGTTTTGGGAAGAAGATATAAGGTTAAGAAAGCCCGAAACCATGAAACGCTACCGAGAGTTATTGCAAAAAGAGATAGAATTTCATCAATTTTTGCAATTTAAAGCACATGAGCAATGGTATAAACTTAAAAAATATGCTAATAAATCTGGAATTAAGATTTTTGGTGATATGCCAATCTATGTTGCTTGTGATAGCAGCGATGTTTGGGCGCATCCTGAATTTTTTGACCTAGATAAAGATAAGATGCCAAATCATGTTGCTGGTGTACCACCAGATAATTTTTCTGATGATGGACAACTTTGGGGTAATCCCCTGTATAAATGGGACGAACTAGAGCGAAACAACTATCAGTGGTGGGTTGATCGGATAGATTGGTCAACCGAGCTATTTGATCTAATTAGAATTGATCATTTTATTGGTTTTCAAAACTACTATAGCATCAAATACGGGGAAAAGACAGCAATTGAAGGCCAATGGAAAAAAGGCCCAGGAATGAAGCTGTTTAATGCAGTAAAACAAAAGTTAGGCAATGTTAATATTGTGGCTGAAGACCTAGGTGTAGTAACAGAGGAAGTTAGAGAACTATTAAGACAAACCGGATTTCCGGGTATGAAGTTATTGCAGTTTGCTTTTGATTCAAGAGAAGAAAACAATTATATACCCCATCTCTATTGTGAAAATGTTATTGCATATACTGGAACACACGACAATGAAACCACTAAAACGTGGTTTGATAGACTTCTTCCTGAGGACTTAAAATATTGTCTAGATTATATTAATCATTGTGGAGCTAAAAATAGAGTCGATAGCCTAATTAAAACAACTCTTGGTTGCATTGCTAAAACAACAATTATTCCGCTTCAAGACTACCTTAATATTGGTGAAGAAGCAAGGATGAATATTCCTTCAACAACTGGAAATAACTGGCGCTGGCGAGTAACAAAGCAAGAGTTAAATATTAAGTTGCGTAATAAAATTAAAGCAATGGCTATTTTATATGGCAGAAACCAGGAAAAAGAGTGAATAAAAATAAGGTGGGCAAGCTAAGGAAATAGCAGTAGAAGTTGAAAATAATGAAGAAAAATAATTTATAATACTTTGATGTTCAAAAAAAATGATAAACAATTGACATTTATGTTAAAATGACTTATAATAACGTTGCTAAATAAGGAGGCTATGAAATGATATTTGAACGAATTAAAGAAATGATCGTCGAAGAATTAAACGTTCCAGCAGGAAAGATTACGATGGAAGCGAAATTATCTGAAGATCTTGGTGCCGATTCAATTGATGCTGTTGAGCTCATTATGAATATCGAAGATGAATTTTCAATTCAAGTCAGCGATGAAGAAGCACAGAATATTAAGACAGTTGGCGACCTAGTGAACTATGTTGAAAGTTTAAACAAAAAATAAAAGGGATAATTCCCTTTTTTTCTTTGATAAACCCCTTTTTTTATATATAATAGAACTAAGTTGAAAGAGGGTAGTAAATATGAGATACGAATTTAGAAAAATAGAACAAAAATGGCAGTCACACTGGCTTAAAGAAAAGTTATTTAAGACACAAGAAAATCGATTAAAAGAAAAATACTATATTCTTGACATGTTCCCTTATCCTAGCGGTAGCGGGTTGCATGTTGGGCATTTTGAAGGATATACGGCAACAGATATCATTAGCAGATTTAAACGTATGCAAGGATATAATGTCTTACATCCTATGGGCTGGGATGCTTTTGGGTTGCCAGCTGAACAATATGCACTATCAACAGGAAAAGATCCAAGAACTTTTACTTATAAAAACATTGAGAACTATAAACGCCAACTAATTCAATCTGGTAAAGGGATTGATTGGGACCGGGAGTTCGCTACTGCAGACCCTAGCTACTTTAAGTGGACACAATGGATTTTTAAGAAATTGTATGAACATGGATTAGCTGTTTTAAAAGATGTTGAAGTAAATTGGTGTGAAGGACTAGGCACTGTTCTTGCTAATGACGAGATTGAGCTAGTTGACGGGAAAATGGTTTCAGAAAGAGGGAAATACCCAGTTGCTAAAAAAGCAATGAGACAATGGGTACTTCGAATTACGGCTTATGCTGACAGGTTACTTGAAGATCTTGAGTTTTTGGATTGGCCAAAGCATTTAAAAGAAATGCAACGAAACTGGATTGGAAAAAGCAAGGGAGCGATGATCAAGTTTCGAGTTGACCATTCTAATGAAATATTTGAAGTCTTTACGACAAGGCCAGACACTATATATGGAGCAACTTATTGCGTCTTAGCACCGGAAAATCCACTAGTGCTTCATTTAACGTCTGAAGATGAAATGAAAGATGTTAAAGATTACATTGAGGAAACAAAACAAAAAACCGAAATTGATCGTTCATCTGATAAACAAAAGACAGGTGTTTTTATTGGTAGTTATGCCATAAACCCTTTAAATAATAAAAAGATTCCTATTTTGATTGCAGATTATGTGCTTCCGCAATATGGAACGGGTGCGGTTATGGCTGTCCCGGCACATGATGTAAGAGATTTTGAGTTTGCTCAAGTTCACGGATTAGATATTGTCGAAGTTATTCAAAATAACGAAGGACAAGCTTTTACCGGTGATGGAATACATTTTAACAGTGGAATTATCGATGGACTGTATAACCAGGAAGCGAGTGAAAAAATTATTGAATTTATTGAAAAAACTGATCAAGGATATGCACACACGACTTATAAACTAAGAGACTGGGTTTTTTCAAGACAACGTTATTGGGGAGAGCCGTTTCCGGTTTTCTATGATGAGTCAGGGGATATTCATCTCCTAGATGATGAAGACTTACCACTTGAACTTCCTATATTGAAAAATATTAGGCCAAGTGGAACAGGCGAAAGCCCTTTAGCAAATGCTCACGATTGGTTAGCGATCGAGTCTAATGGGATTAAAGGAAGGCGTGATACTAATACAATGCCTCAGCTTGCTGGTAGTTCATGGTACTTTATAGCCTATATTTTAAAAAGTCGTTTGGGAATGATCCCTCTTGATTCTGAGCAAGCAAAAAAAGAGTTGGATAAATGGCTTCCTGTTGATCTATATATTGGTGGCACAGAACATGCAGTAGGACATTTATTATATTCGCGTTTTTGGACGAAATTCTTATATGATTTAGGATTGTTATCGGTTAATGAGCCATTTAAAAGACTTTTTAATCAAGGGATGATTTTAGGGGAAGATAATTCTAAAATGAGTAAATCTAGGGGTAACGTAGTAAACCCTGATGCGATATATCGTTCTCATGGTGCTGATTCTTTGCGCTTATATGAGATGTTTATGGGGCCTCTGGATGCTGAAAAACCCTGGTCAACAGGTAGTTTAAATGGAGCTAAAAAGTTTTTAGATCGTGTTTGGAGAATGTTTGAATTCCCTATTGTTGAAAAAGAGGTTATGGAGTTGAGAATGAGTTATCATCAAACAGTGAAAAAGGTAACACACGATTATGAAAAAATCGCTTTTAACACAGCGATTAGCCAGATGATGATTTTTGTAAATGAAGTTTATAAGCAAAAGACAATTAGTAAAAAACAAGCCAAAGGATTTTTAAAGCTTTTAAATCCGATTTGCCCACATTTAACAGAAGAGATTAATAAAGAAGTATTAAAGCAAAATGAGGAGTTAATCTATTCTGATTGGCCGACCTATAATGAGGGATATCTTGTTATAGATACTGTTGAAATGGTTGTTCAAGTAAATGGTAAATTAAGAGCTAGATTTGCTGTTTCATTTGGCGAAAATAAAGAAGTAGTTGAACAAATGGCTTTAAAACATGAGAATGTCGTGCGACATCTTGAAGGGTTGACAGTTGTGAAAGTTGTTGTTATTCCAAATAAATTAGTTAATATTGTTGCAAAATAGAATTAAAGAGTATCTGAATAACAATTGTTGTTCGGGTACTTTTTTGTGTGCCGGGCATGACATTAATCTAACTGGTGAAAGTCCAGTCGGGGGTATTTACCACCAACCGTAGTGAAGCGCAAGGTATCTATCGTGAGGTAGAGCTGGAGGAAGCGTGTAGCGAATCTTTGAACCTATGAACAAAAACTTGATAATAAGGCTATAAGGTGGATAAGGTAGCGAGTGATACTGAAATCCGAAAGGTAAACGTAAAACCGAAGTAGTAAATCAAGAGGTAATGAAGAGAAAGATTAGCATCTTACCCCGGGAGGTCTCACACCATTAGGTTTAAGATAAAACTAACG
>CAZDCS010000019.1:0-13419 GCA_964504015.1 uncultured Mariniplasma sp.
ATTTTGTTCAGGCCAAGATAAGTCTCTTTGTCTTTGTGTCATCTGATAGACATTCATTGTTTCATCATTTTCTAAGACCCATGATTGAAATGGTGTCAGCGGATGGAATGAGAAAACAAAAACAGTATTAAAATTATTAGACATTACAACATCTTCAATCATGATTGCTGTCCCTACTTCATTAATACCTCCAGGTGCAGTTACAGCTTGATTTGTTGGAACAGTCAAAACCATTAATAAATATAAGTAAGGAAACATTAAAACAATTAAAACTCGCCTAAACCTTTTAATTAGGGCTATCATAGTTTAATTCTCCGGTCATAATCTGTCTATAACTTACATTGGCTGCCTTAAACATCTTAACTGATGCCTTGTGGCCATCAGTGCCATTATCTTTATCAGATTCAAAGACTACTTCTTTAATTCCTGATTGAATTATTAATTTAGCACATTCATTGCACGGGAAAAGTGTTACATAGATAATTGTGTCTTTTAAGTATGAAGTCGCATTTAAGATTGCATTTGCTTCAGCATGAACAACATAAGGGTATTTAGTTTCACCAAACGCACCCTTACTTTCCCAAGGAAACTGCGAGTCTTCACAGCCTTTAGGAAAGCCATTATACCCAATTCCAACAATTCTGAGATCATTATTTATAATACAAGCTCCAACTTGGGTTTTAGGATCTTTGCTGCGCAGTGCTGATAGTTTTGCTACTCCCATAAAGTACTGATCCCAAGTGATATATTCTTTACGCATTATTTCACTTCCTTTTTTTTAGCTAACCCTAGATCAATATGACAGTACCCGTGTGGGTTTTTAGCTAAATAGTTTTGGTGGTTTATTTCGGCAAGTTGATAATCAGTATTTTGCTTGACAACAACCACTACATTTTCATAATCTTTGCCAAAATAGGTTTTTAAATAATTGTTAATTTTAGTTTCGTCTTTTCTAGATTCATAATAGATTCCGCTCCGGTATTGATATCCAACATCATTTCCTTGGCGATTTAGTGAAAATGGATTCACAATTCTAAAGTAGTGCTCTAATATTTTTTCTAAACTGATAGTTTCGCTATTATAAGTAATCTCACACGCTTCAGTGTGTGTCGCTATATTGCTGCAAACTTGCTCGTATGTTGGGTTTTCAAAGTTACCATCAACATAGCCAACTGAAGTCGAATCTACACCTTTAAGTTGCTTAAAATAGGCCTCAACACCCCAAAAACAACCTCCAGCTAAGACTATTTTTTTCATTTGTTTAACTTCAGTTCCATAAGTTGTGCTTCATCAACCTCACTTGGTGCCTCCATCATTAAATCTTTAGCACTTTGTGTTTTAGGAAACGCGATAACATCCTTAATATCTTGGGTATTT
Organism: uncultured Mariniplasma sp.; assembly: GCA_964504015.1. Taxonomy (GTDB): domain Bacteria; phylum Bacillota_I; class Bacilli_A; order Acholeplasmatales; family Acholeplasmataceae; genus Peloplasma. Next base: position 1,378 of record CAZDCS010000019.1, read on the forward strand.
GTCATTAGCATTACAACTCGGTCAAGACCAATTGCTAATCCTCCGTGTGGTGGAGTACCATATTTTAGGGAATCGATAAAAAAGCCAAAGCGATTACTAACATCTTCTTTCGATAATCCAAGTGTTTCAAACATCAGTTTTTGGGTTTCTTGGTTATGGATACGCATTGAGCCGCCACCAACTTCATAACCGTTTAAAACAATATCAAATTGTGTGCTAATCGCTTTTTTCGGATTGTTTTTTAGGTCATCTTCTGACATAGGTCTAGTAAATGGATGATGTTTTGCATAATATCTTGCATCATCTTCATCATATTGTAACAAAGGCCAATCAACTACCCAGACAAACTTATAAACATTTTTAGGAATTGTTAGCAATTGCTTAGCAAGTTCAATTCTTAGTGCACTAAGTGATGATGAAACATTTTCATATAAACCTGGAACTAAAAATAAGATATTTCCTGATTTTAAGTTCAATGAAAGCAACTGCTTTTCATCTAAGTATTTAACAATACTTCCTGAATAAGAACCATCGATATATTTAACAAAAGCTAATGCTTTTCCATGATGCTTTTTGACAAGTTCACTTAACTTATCAATTTTTTTACGTGTTAAAGTTTGTCCGTCACAAACAAGCCCTTTAACATACTGTTGTCCGTTAAATAAGGGGATGTCAATCCCTTTAAAAAGGTCCGTGTAATCGTGTAATAACATCTCATAGCGCATATCTGGTTTATCATTGCCATAGCTGTCCATCGCTTTTGTATAAGGCATTTTGATAAAAGGCACTTCAAGATCGATGTTTAGCACTTTTTTAAAGGTTTGAACAAAAACCTTTTCAATTATTTCTTGAATTTCTTCTTTTTCAACAAAAGAGGCTTCAATATCAATTTGGGTAAATTCTGGTTGCCGGTCAGCCCTTAGATCCTCATCTCTAAAACATCTAGCAACTTGAAAGTATTTCTCAAATCCAGCAATCATATATAATTGTTTATAGATTTGAGGTGATTGCGGCAAAGCATAAAATGAGCCAGGATAAAGACGGGAAGGCACTAAATAATCTCTAGCTCCTTCTGGTGTTGATTTTCCTAAAATAGGTGTTTCAAGCTCATAAAAACCCTCATCGCTCAAAGTTGAGCGGATAGATTGTGTGATTTTATGTCGTTTTATTAAATAATTTTGCATCACTGGTCTTCTTAAGTCTAGATACCGGTATTTTAATCTTGTCTCTAAGAGTGCGTCTGTCTCATTAGCAATAATAATAGGAGGTGTTTCGGCTGTGTTTAAAATTGTTATATCAGTAATTAAAACCTCGATTTCTCCTGTCACTAATTTTAAGTTTTTGCTTTCACGCTCAACGACAATACCTTTTGCAGAAATAACGAATTCACTTCTAATTTTAAGGGCTGTCTCATAGTGTTTATTCTCTGGTTTAATTACTAACTGAGTAATACCAAAGCGATCTCTAAGATCGATAAAAACTAGGCCGCCTAGATTTCTGCTTTTAGCAACCCATCCTTTTAAATAAACTTCTTTATTAATATCTGACATTCTTAATTCTTGATTATTATGTGTGTATTTCATGTTATTTCTCCAGTTTTTCTAGTAAGTATTTTTTAATCTTAGAAAGTAAAACATTTTCTTGGACCTGCGTCTTAGTATCCTTGATTCCAACTAATCCTTGATCATACTCTTGTTCGCCTAAAATAATTAAGTAGCGCGCCTCAAGGCGCAGTGCTTGTTTTAATTGTCCTTTAAAGGATTTATTAGTATAGTTAGTATCACAAACAATATTAGCTAATCGTAGCTCATATAAAATCTTAGTCACAGTTGTTTTATAATCGGGGTTAGAAGCTATTACAAAAGCATCAAGTTGCTTTTTATTAGCAAAATCAACATCTTCTGCCTCAAGTGCCAGCAACAATCTTTCCATGCCAAACCCAACTCCGACACCACCAAGATTAGGACCACCTAGTTCTGAGATTAAGTTTTGGTATCTCCCACCACCACATAAGACGTTTTGCGACCCAAAACCTTCAATATCAGCTTCAATTTCAAAGACTGTATGGCTATAATAATCTAGACCTCTAACTAGCTTTGGTGCTATTTCATAACAAATATTAGTTGCGTTAAGATGATTTAACACTTCTTTAAAATAGGACCTTGATTCATTTGTTAAATAATCTTGAGTAGTTGGAGCTTCTTTAATTGCGGGGTGACCATAATCAATTTTACAATCAAGAATACGCAAAGGGTTTTTCTCTAAGCGTCTTTTGCAGTCTTCACATAGCTCATCTTTATAAGGCTTAAAGTGAGACGATAGTGCTGCTTTAAAGTTTTGACTTGAACTAGAATCACCAAGACTATTTATCTTAACTCTGACTCCTTTTAATCCCAGTCTTTTAATAAAATCATAAGAAAGAATTATTATCTCAGCATCAAGTGCTGAAGATGTTGTTCCGATAGCTTCAATTCCAAATGAGTGGAATTGACGGTAACGTCCTTTTTGAGGGCGTTCGTATCTAAAATTAGGACCAATGTAGTACACTTTTTCTAGTTCTTGAGTGCTATGCATTTTATTTTCAATATAACTTCTAATTATGCCCGCTGTTCCCTCTGGTCTAAGCGTTAACTTTCTGTTTCCGCGATCCTCAAAGTTATAGGTTTCTTTAGTTACCATATCTGAAAGCTCACTTTGACGATGAAAAACAGCGCTATACTCCATTACTGGAGTTCGCATCTCTTTAATATTATAATAGCTTAAAATCTCCTTAATTTTGTCTTCGAGGGCATGCCATTTATAGGTTTGATCCGGCAAGACATCATAAGTTCCTTTTACTCTTTTCATAGCCATATAAATTCTCCTTTATTACTAATCTCTATCACAAAATAAAAACATCCTTAAAAAACATCTAAGGACGTATAGTATACGCGGTACCACCTTAGTTCTAGCAAAAGCTAGCCCTCATTTGATTGTTTTGTCTAAAAAGGGTCACTCCATAATTTATATGGTCACTTTTATTATTGACTATTTTACTACACATCAATAATAGCTTAAAAAAAGCGATTTGTCAATTATATTTCAATTAAGATTGTAACAGGTCCATCATTGGTAGAATCTATACTCATATTAGCACCAAAGATGCCTTTTTCCACGTGGTGCTCCAGTTCTAATTGTTTGATAAATAACTCGTATAAAGCTTTTGCTTGATCAGGTCTAGCAGCTTTAGTAAACGAGGGTCGGTTATTTCCTTTTGTTTCTCCTAAGAGCGTAAATTGCGAGATAACTAGTATTTCCCCATTACTTTGTGTAATATTTAAATTCATTTTTCCTTTTTCATCTTCAAAAATTCTGAGTGAGCTCACCTTTTTTGCAGCTTTTATCATTGTTTCTTTTGTATCATCTTCACTAATACCAAGATAGATTAAATAGCCCTTTTTGATTGATCCAACGATTTTATTAGAAACTTCAACTTGTGCTCTACTTACTCTTTGAATGACTAGTCTCATTGAAAATCACGCTCCACTAAATAGATATCACTAATCTTTTTAAGATTAGCTATTAAGATATTTAGCACATCAAGGTTGGAAACTACTATTTTTATACGCATAATCATTTCTAAATTAGGTTTTGTTATCGCGTTAACCTCAGCAATAGTAACATTTGATGCGTTGATTGCCGTGACAACTTCTGTTAGCATTGTTTCTTTTGCGCTACCGATAATTTTGATTCTTGTTGAGTATTTCCTTTTTATATCGCTTGACCAAAAGGTGTCTATTAGCCTATTTTCTTCAAACTGTTTAACATTGGGACAAAATGAAGTGTGAACGACAATTCCGCTTTGCTTACTAACATAACCAAAAATTTTATCTCCTAAAATAGGAAGGCAACAATTCGCTAATTTTAATTGCGGGGTAGAAATACCCTCAATAACAATCCCTGTCTCACTATGGATTGTCAGTTGTCTACTAGCTTTCTCCATTTGTTTTTGGAGCATTAAATCACGATCAACTTCTATTCCTAATAATTTATTAATTACTGTTTTAGGACTAATTGTACCTTTGCCAATCTCTAAGTGAAGCTCTACTGTTGTTGCTATCATGTTTTTTTGGAAGTTAGCAGCCACAAAATCATCTGTCACAACTTCTGTAACCTTATTCGCCACTAATTCTTTTTCTAGTGTTATTTTACCATCATCAATAAACTGTCCACGATTTTGTTTATTTAAAAAGCCTTTTATTTTATGTTTAGCATATGAAGATTTGGCGATGTTTAACCAATCTTCACTTGGACCAGTTGAGTTTTTATTTTGTTTAACACTTATAATATCTCCAGTTTTCAACTCATAATTGAGTGTAACTATGCGGTTATTAACCAAAGCTCCAACCATTTTATGACCGATATCAGTATGTATTTTATAGGCGAAATCAATTGGTGTAGCACCTTTTGACAATTCAACGACTTCTCCTTTTGGCGTAAAGACATAAACGTTTGCTTCTAAAATATCGCCTTTGATTGTTTCAACAAATTCTTGGGCGCTTCCTTGTTTTTCATCTTCATCAGCACTCATTCTTAGTATTTCTTTATACCACTTTAGTTTACTAGCAATCTCAAATTGCTCTTTTTCTTTTGAATATGTTTTGTTCTCCTTATAAGCCCAGTGGGCAGCTATGCCGAATTCTGCTATTTCATCCATCTCTTGAGTTCTAATTTGAACCTCAAAAAGAGTTCCATCTTTTGATAAAACTGTCGTATGTAATGATTGATACATATTTGGTTTAGGCATTGCTATATAGTCTTTGAACCTTCTGGGTATCGGTGTGAAATTCGCATGGATAACTCCTAGAGCCTGATAACAAGTTTCAATTTTATCGACAATGATTCTAACAGCCAATAAATCATAAATATCTTCAAAAGCGCGCCCATCTTTAATCATTTTTTTATAAATACTGAAAATATTTTTGATACGCCCCTGGATTTCAAAGTCATGTATTTCGCTTTTTTTAAAGAGTTCTGTTATGTTTTTTATTACTAAATTAATTGATGAATTACGTTCATCTTTTTTGGCTTGAATCATATTAGATACACGATAATACATCGGGGCATCCTTGTATTTTAAGGAGCGATCTTCTAGTTCTGCTTTCACCCTGAACATACCTAATTTATGCGCTAGTGGCGCATAAATATCTAGCGTTTCTTGAGCTATTTTGTACTGTTTATCAGGTGACATTGAACTTAATGTTCTAATGTTATGTAATCTATCAGCAATTTTAATTAAGACAACCCTGATATCTTTAGCCATAGCTAGCAGCATTTTTTGGTGATTATCTGCTTGTTGAGATTCAACATTAAATGATAGTTTACTGACTTTCGTAACACCATCGACTAATTGAGCAATATCAGCACCAAAAATGACTTCAACTTCCTTTAAGGTCATACTTGTGTCTTCCACTGTATCATGAAGTAGCGCTGCCACTAAGGCCGCGGGTCCACTTTTGAGTTTAGCAAGAATCTTAGCCACTTCAATTGGATGCGAAATATAGGCTTCTCCACTTTTTCTAAGTTGTCCTTTATGTTTTTCTTTAGCAACAAAATAAGCTTTTTGAATAAGCTTAAGATCTTTTTCTTTTTTTATATAAGAACTATAAGCATCAACTAAAGAGTTGAATAAAGGATCAGTCATAGTTTTCTCCGATTAGTAATTTATCAATGTTAAAATATCATATTTTTGAATTTTTTTTCTACCCTTTAAATCATTTAGCTCAATTAAAAAAGCTAACCCTACAACTTCACCGCCAAGTTTTTCAATAAGTTTAATGGTAGCCTCAATTGTCCCGCCGGTTGCTAACAAATCGTCGATGACAAGAACTCTATCGCCTTTTTTGATTGCGTCTTTATGCATGCATAATTTATTAGAACCATATTCAAGATCATATGAGATGCTCACTTCTTCTCGAGGGAGCTTACCTGGCTTTCTAACTGGTGCAAATCCAATACCTAATTGAATGGCAACAGGACAACCAAAAATAAAGCCTCTAGCCTCTGGCCCAACAATAACAGTGGCCTTTTTTTGTTCAGTAAATTCCTTGAATTTCTCTGTGGCATAACGATAAGCCTTACCATTAAGCATTAGTGGGGTAATATCACGAAAAAGAATTCCTTTTTTGGGGAAATCTGGCACATTTGCAATATATTTCTTTAAATCCATCTCAAAACCTCCATTATATTTCCATAGAAAAAAATAAATAATTACTTATCTATTCTACCCTATTTAAGCACTTTAATCAAGAAGTCAATTCGACAAGACTTGGTTTTATGAAACAAGTTAAAAAGCACTGCAACTCAAAAAAAACCAGAAGAAATGTGTTTAGATGTATAAAAACAGAGTCAACAATTTTTGTTGACTCCGCTTATTTTATTTCTGCTCTTCAGTCGAAATAATAACGGGAATAGTAATTGGACTTCTTTTAATCTGACGATAGATATAGCGTGTTATCTCATTTCTAAGCCCTCTTTTATAATCATTCCATTTAATATATTTCCCGGATAGGTGCTTCTCGCTTTCTTTTAGAAAGACTTTTTTAATGTTTTCAAGCAATTCTTCTGACTCTTGGACATACACAAATCCCTTTGTAATAATCTCAACTTCCCCTAAGATTTTTTTGGTTCTAGGGTTGATATGCGCTATAATTAAAAGCGCTCCATCTTCTGCTAAGAGTTCACGATCTCTCATTACAAAATCGTTGACGTCTCCAACTGCTGTCCCATCAATTAAAATCTCTCCTGCGCTAATATCTTTAGTTGAAACATAAAAATCTTCCCCTTTAATTGTTAAAACATCACCATTATCCAAAAGAATGACATCATCTTTTTCATAGCCAACCTCAAGTGCTAGTCGTCTAACGCCAAACTGATGACGATACTCACCAATCGTTGGAATAATGTATTTTGGCTTTAACAAATTTATCATCATTTTAATCTCTGCTGCTGTCGCATGTGCAGAAGTTAATAAACTCTTATCAATTATTTCGATTTGCGAATCACTTCGATATAAAATATCAAGTGTTCTAGCAGCCATTTTTTCAGTGCCCGGGACAGGAGGCGTCATTAAAATAATTGTGTCTTTTTCATTGATATGAACCAAACGATCAGTTTTATTAGACATCTTTTGCAGCATAAAGAACGGTTCATGTCTATTCCCTGTTACTAAAACAACAATATTCGGATCTTCGTTTTTTTGCTTTTCATCGATATAACGCAATTTAATTAGTGATTTAGCAGGGATGGTCAAATAACCAGACTCTATTGCTATATCAACAATTCGTTGTGCCCGTCTGCCAATAATAGCAATTTTTTTATTATGAGCTAGTGAAACATTAATGATTTTTTGGATTTTTCTTAAATCCGAAGAAAACAAAGAAACAATAATTCTTCCTTGGGCATTCGCATATACACTGTTTAGCTTATGCATCAAGGATGTTGAACTGCCACCACTAAACTCCATTGTCGCTCCCAAGGACTCAATTAAAAGCAGAATCACTTTCTTTTCAGCTAGTTCATTAATCTTTCTAAAGTCAGTTTGGTATTTAACATCACCACTTTGGTCAAATGTGTAGTCACTAGTATAAACAATCACACCATCTAGGGTATGAACGGCAATACCAACTGATTCAGGAATAGAATGTGTTGTATTAAAAAATGAAACTCTGACATTCCCAAACTTGATAATACTGTTTTGAGTTATTACATTTAATTTCAGTTCATCAAGATTATAATCCTTTTCTTTTAACATATCTTTAACAATTTGCATTGTGAAGTTAGTCGCATAAACCGGGACATTTAAGTCTCTTAACATATGTGGCAACGCACTAATATGATCTTCATGCGCATGCGATAAGAAAATACCGCGGATACGGTTTTTGGCTCTAACTAAAATTTTATAGTCCGGGATTATTTCATCAACCCCAAATAACTCTGCTCCAGGATACTTAATTCCGGCATCCAAAATAAATAGTTGCTGATCAACTTCGACCACATACATATTTTTACCGTTTTCTCCAAGTCCACCTAAAGCAAAAAAGCGGATTTCACTCAAACTATCACTTCCTTAATAGTAACGTTTTTTTATATTATAATTATAACACCATATGTATCATTTGACAATGATTTTGTTTGCTATTATGATATGATAATAATAGGTGAACAAATGATAAATTATCCAATTAAGAAAAAAACACAAACAAAGACAACTAATTACGCAAATTTAGGGATGACTTTAGAAGGCGATATTGATGTAACAAATCAATATTATTTAGCACTGAAGATCGCCGTGATACATAAAAAGCCAACGCCTATTCAAGTTGTTAAGGTTAGTTATCCAGCGCGAAATAAAGCTAGAATAGCAGAAGCTTACTATAAAACCCCGTCTACAACTGATTTTAATGGGCTTTATAAAGGCAATTATATTGATTTTGATGCTAAAGAAACCAATTCTAAAACATCCATGCCACTAAAAAATATTCACCCACACCAAATACAGCATTTAAAAAGGGTTCACGAACATGGTGGTGTTGCTTTTCTAATCGTTCATTTTAAAAGATATAATCAATATTTTTATCTACCTGCTACTGTTCTTTTCACTTACTGGGATGCTCAGTTTGCTAAAGAAAAAGGACGAAAGTCCATCCCTTACTCTAGCTTTTTGCAAAAAGCTCACTTAATCAATTTCGGATATAACCCTCGCCTTGATTATTTAAAGGTTGTTAACTTGTACTTGGCAAACCGATAAAGTCTTCACTTAAGTCGCTAACACGTCTTTTGATAAGTAGCAGCAACAATAGTGTCAGCATTGTTGTTGAAGCATTGTAACCAAGATTATAGAGCACAAAAGAATAATACCAAGGATCGCGACCTGCAGGCATAAATTGTCTCCAAAAAATCACACCGGCAAATGAAACAGACAAATACCGGATAAATCCAGCCAGCAAAACACCATAAATAACATGTTTAATACTTCTTAGATGACCAACAAAAAAACCGGTTAATCCAAATGCTGTAAACCCAACTAGGTAATCTAGTAAGAACGACCACCCTACTATATGACCACTTGGAGCTAGAATTATTTCATAAATGCCATAAACAAACCCGGCAGCAATACCGTATTTTAAGCCAAAAAGAAAACCGATTAAAACAAGTGGTAACATCGCTATCCCAATAAAATTACCGCCAAAAGGCATCCTTAAATATGGTAATATTAGTTTTGTTAACAATTCTAGAACTATCGCCATCGCAATTAGCGAACTTGTCATTGCTACTCTTTTAAGATCCCTACTTTTTTCCATCTTTTAATCCTCCTATAAAGTATTGTATAAAAAAACTTCTTTGGCTGTCCAAAGAAGTCAATAGTGATAAAATAACAATAATCAACTATTCCTCCGCTGGCATAATCCAGATCAGGTTCGCGGGTCGACTTTCGTCCTCTCAGCAATTTGCTCCCCGTAGTACACATTTAGTCTATCACTATCGCTTTTAAAAAGCAAGCAAAACACATAGAAAAGAGAACTTATATGCCTGAACTAATTTTAGCAATTATCCTCATCGTAATGTTACTAATTATCTTTCTACCTTGTTTCAAAAAAGGGGCCACCGATAAAATCATTATCGTTGAGCGGTTGGGGATGTTTCTAAAAACATTGGATGAATCTAAGATCTATTTTCTTATACCTTTTATCGATCGCGTTATCCAGACTGTGCCTATAGGTGTTGCTACAAAAACTTTCTCCTTTACTTTAGACAAAGAAGAAATAGCAAGCTACACTTATCGCTATGAGGTATTTGATTTTATGCTTTTTGTCTACGAAGAACTTGACTCATTTGCTGCTTTTGAAAAACAACTTATCAAGCAAATTACCAAAACCAGTGACTATAATTTAATACTTGGCGAATCTATAAATCAATATGCTGAATCATTAGGAATGAAGATATTAGATCTCGCATTAATAAGTAAAAATAATTCTTAATAACAAAACCTTGAATTTTCAATAATTTAGTGTATAATAGGTGTGAGGAGTGATAAACATGAAAATTACTTGGTTTAATGAAAGGCCCAAAGACTGTATTGTTACGCTAGCGATCAATAATATAACATTGAACAAGCCTGCAACAGTTTATTTTGAAACCGCATACAGCGTTATGCTCGGAATGGACAAAGAGGAAAAGCTTATTTTCATCAAGCCCCTTACAAAAGCACGAGCATTAAGACACGATATAGCTGATAACTTGAAATACCGGATCACCGTTAGGTCGTCTTATAGTCGCGTTGCTAATAAAGCGTTTCTCAAAGAAATAAGTGCCTTTTTCAATATTGATATCGAGTCCACATCAAGAAAATACAAAGCTATATGGGACTCAGAACAACAAGTTTTAATAGCGAATATTACGGAGGAAGTATAAGATGCATGAGTATATGTTATGGATTTGGTTAGGTCTTTTTGTAGTCGCATTGTTTATTGAATTTGTTACTGCTGATTTTGTTACTCTTTGGTTTTCGGTAGCTTCTGTTCCAAGCTTCATACTAGCATTGGCTAAAGTTGATCCATATATCCAAATTGCATTGTTTGTTTTTCTAACTATTATAATGTTAATATTTACAAGACCAGTAGTTATGAAGTATTTTAAGACAAATGAGATAAAAACAAATGTCGATGCTTTTATTGGTGCTAATGGAGTTTGCCTAGAGGAGATAAACCTAGGTGAGATTGGGAAAGTGAAAGTTAGAAATCAAAGATGGTCAGCAATCTCAAATGAAAAAATTGAAATTGGTGAAACAGTTCGTGTTCTTGATATTGAAGGTGCTAAAGTAATAGTAAAAAAAATATAAGAAAAAGAGGTAGAAAATGAATTATCTTGATTTTTTGATTAACCCAGTTGCAATAGGTGTACTAGGAGTTACAATGATTATTGTAGTGGCGATTCTTTTGATTTTCTTGGCTTCTAGTTTTAGACTAGTTACTCAGGCAAACAAGATTGTTATTGAGCGTTTAGGTGGTTATCATGCCACACTAGGCGTAGGTATTCATTTTATTATTCCGATTGTTGATCGTGTTGCTAAAAAAGTTTCACTAAAAGAGCAAATTAAAGATTTCGCTCCGCAACCTGTTATTACTAGAGACAATGTTACAATGCAAATAGATACAGTTGTTTTCTTTGCTATTACAGACCCTAAAGCATATGCTTATGGTACTGAGTATCCGTTATCAGCAATTGAAAATATTTCTGCAACTACGTTGCGTAATATTATCGGCGACCTTGATTTAGACCAAACACTAACTTCAAGAGATTTAATTAACACTAAAATGACCTTGATTCTTGATGAAGCAACTGACCCATGGGGAATTAAGGTTAACCGGGTTGAAGTTAAAAATATTGTTCCACCAAGAGATATTCGTGAAGCAATGGAAAAACAAATGCGTGCTGAACGTGGAAAACGTTCACAAATCTTATCTGCTGAAGGTGATAAGCGGTCTAAAGTTTTATCAGCTGAGGGTGACTACGAAGCTCTTTTATTAAGAGCTGAAGCAGCTAAAAAAGAAAAGATCTTCCACGCTGAGGGAGAAGCTGAGGCTATTGTTAAAGTTAAGAAAGCCGAAGCTCTAGGTATTAAAATGATTAAAGATGCTGGTGCAGACCAAGCAGTGTTAACGATTAAATCACTTGAAGCGTTAGCTTTAGTAGCACAAGGTGAAGCAACTAAAATTGTTGTCCCAACAAACATCACAGATATTGCAGCAACTGTTATGATGGCTGCTGAAATTGCTAAAGGTGATAAAAAGAGCTAGCTAAATAGGTTCAGTTTAAAAAATATAAAACTATAGAAAGAGGTAAAACATGATTTATTTTGATTTTTTGATCAACCCACTTGCAATAGGGGCTATAGGAGTTACAATGATTATTGTAGTGGCGATTCTTTTGGTTTTCTTGGCTTCTGCTTTTAGACTAGTTACTCAGGCAAACAAGATTGTTATTGAGCGTTTAGGTGGTTAT
>CAZDCS010000019.1:13519-13746 GCA_964504015.1 uncultured Mariniplasma sp.
AGATATTGCAGCAACTGTTATGATGGCTGCTGAAATTGCTAAAGGTGATAAAAAGTAAATACATCTAAAAATATTAAAAACTAGATAGTTGCCTAGGCAATTCTCTAGTTTTTTTTATTGCTTATGAATTTTATGTGCAGATAGTTACCGCTTTGAATAAAAAATAAGCGGGACTTCCATTTCATCTTTTGTTAGTCCTGCGTGATGAGCTTCAAATTCTACGTCTT
>CAZDCS010000020.1:0-13547 GCA_964504015.1 uncultured Mariniplasma sp.
TAAAAGCCTTTGAAATCAGAAGATCATTAAGCAAACCGGGATGTCCCTATGATAATGCTGTAGCTGAAGCCACTTATAAGATAATTAAAACAGAGTTTGTGAGAAAAAGGAGATTCAGGGACCTAGAGCAATTAAAGTATGAGTTGACAGGTTACATCAATTGGTATAATAATCAAAGAATCCATGGTAGCTTAGGTTATTTATCACCAGTTGAGTATCGTTTAAAAGAGTCTATGTCTTAATTGTCCTAAAAAGGGTTGCCTTACCAAATCATACCTCTGTTTTTGCTATCTTCAGAGATATAAAAATATATAATCAACTCAAGAGGAACAATTCTCTATCTCAAATACTTTTATCTAATTCAGTAAGAAATTCATTTCCTCATAAGTTCTTGTGTTTTTTTATTTTATTGGATGGTGTTTTGATTTTAGTTTCATTGAGTTTTACTTTGTTATCTTTTTTCTCCCTTAACTACTATTTCCTTTTTGTTATATCAATCATTCTATCTTTGATTTGTTTAGCGACCTTCATCTACTTAATTAGATTTCTTAAAACCGCTTTCGCCCATAGAGTTGTATGTATCTATATAATTATTAGTCTGCTCCACCTTTTCCACCTTTTCCACCTCCCTCTTCTAGTGAGAATGTCGGCTTATGGCGCTTTCCCTGCTGTTTTACATATTATTATTTTAATCCCTATTGTCGTTTATTATTTCATGTACCTTAAACTATCAAAATCAGGTTATACTATTATCGAAGAACCCTTGGATAAACTATAGTTGTTGTTTTTCTTTCCGATAAACTTAACCCCAGTAATAAAACATTTGACAAAAAAAGTTAAGTTACTTAAATACAACCTTGTTATTTGGCATTTGCATATCTCATAAAAACATGTAAATCATCATCTTTATTGGTCTATTTTTTATGTGAATCGGATGCTTTTTTTCGCTGTTTTTGTAGCGATTTAGCTTTTTCAATATCTTTTTTTGCGAATCTATGCCCCATAGATAAGGCTAGAGTTATATTAAAGCCCCCAATGGGTCCATGAACATTAACGGTTTCGCCAATGAAAAATAAATTAGAAATTCTCTTTGATTCAAATGTTTGAGGGTTTAGCTCACTAATCTTAATTCCCCCCTTATTGACAAATGACTTGTCAATTGACTCTACTTTATCGACCTTAATCGGGAAAAATGTTATTAAGCTAATGATTTTTTGCAAATCCTTTTTTGCTACTTGATTACATTTGATACTCTTTATTTCAAGCAGATCTAAAACTGTTTTCGCTAATCTTTTTATCATCAGTTGTTCTAATACTTTCAAGATTGGCACTTGGTTTTCAACAGCGTTATAAAATATCTCGTCTATTTCATCTTTGTTTTGATTAACTAAACTAAATGAAACTGTTGCCTCACTTGCTAGTAGTTCTTTATAAATGTGTTCTGATGCGTGCATAACTGCAGGGCCACTTAGTCCATAATGTGTAAATAGTAAAGACCCTGGATAGGTCTTTTTTTGTTTATTTATTTTTAAAGTTGTATTATCTAATGATATCCCACTAAGTGCACTTAATTTTTTAGAAACAAATTTTGAATAGACATGTGTTTCTGCTGGAGTAAACTCTTCATACTCAATTCCAAATGACTTAGCAAACAATAAACCATCACCACTACTGCCTGTCGATGGATAACTCTTTGAGCCTGTAGCAATCACTACTTTTTTTGCATAATAGATTTCATTATTAGTTGTTAAACAAAAGACAGCTTTGTCTTTGGTTATCTTTTTGACTGAGGTTTTCAATTTGACTCTTTTGTGATCTATCTTTTGGCAAAGAGCTTGTAACACACTCAAACTTTTCCCTGTCTCAGGGAAAAATTTGAAATCCTCTTCAATAACTAGTGAAACTCCTTTGTTTTTGAAAAAACGAACAATTTCTTTAGGACCAAATTCAGATAGTGCCGGATATAAAAACCTTTTGTGTTTAATTGATAATGCCTCAATAAAATCATCAACACTAGAATTGTTGGTAACATTACATCTTTTCCCGCCGGTTAAAAGTAGTTTTTTGCCTAGTTTGTCGTTTTTTTCTAACAATAAATAGTTTATTTTATTTTCGTCAAACAGATTAGCAGCCATCAATCCTGATGGACCACCACCTATTACAATAACGTCATAGATCATGTAATCTCCTTTCTCCTACATCATTTTCATGATGTTTTTAATGAAATACTGTCTAAACTCTGGATCTTTAAAAGTCTCAATTTTCATTGGATTATTTGACTTCATCTGTGAGATTTGAATAAACAACGGAATACTAAATGAGGAAAACAAAATAATGTATTTAGCAAATGCTTCCTTCTTGTTTTGAATGTTTTTGTTTTCGGTTAATTTTTGCAAAACAAAGCGAGTAAACTCATTGTCGTTCATAAATGAATCAATTAGCAACCCTGCTGATTCTTTTTGAATCTCTTTTGTTAAAAATAAATAATTTAAAAACCCCATATTGTCCACAGTAAAATCATAAATATAAGTTATCATCACTTCTAATATTTGTTCTACAGACAGCTTGTTTGTCGTTTTATCTACCTCAATCGTGATATGTTTTTTCAACTCAGTCAGCACTTCATTAACTACAATTGTCAGCAACTTCTCTTTACTGCCAAAGTGATAATTAACCGCTGCTATGTTAACATAACTAGCCTCAGCAATCTCCTTAATGGTTACTGAAGCATTTTTTTGGATTAGCATCTTCGTATTTTCGATTATCTTTCTTTTAATCTCTAAACTTCTCACTGCATTCGCCCCTTATTTGAAATTACATTTTAAACATGATTTCATATCTTATTTATACCATAAAAGCGTTATAATTAAAATATATATTTGAAATACTCATTTGATTTTATGAAAAGAGGTCTAAATTATGAAACAGATTATTTTTATTGTTACGATTTTACTTTTACTAATCGCCTCATTTTTGTTTATCCCTAAGGCAGATATCAATTATGATATGTCAATTTATCTACCACAAGACTCCCAAACTAGACAAGGGCTAACTATTCTTAGTGAAGAGTTTCCAACTGAAACAACACTTCAAATATTAGTAATAGACATTACTGTGTCTGATTTGTTAGAAAAGAAAAGCTCAATCTTAGCTGTCCCTTTAGTTACTAACGTCATCTGGTTAGATCAGCATGTCGATTTATCTGTTGTTCCCATGGAGTTTATTGATCCCGCTCTTGTTTCAATGTTTTATCAAGACAATGATGCTTTATTAACAATCATCTTTAACGCGGAACTTCACGACCCAGCTATTTCTAACTCGATAACCCAAATCACTGAAATCTTATCTTCTTATCAAATCCACCTAAGAGGTGATGTCTTATCTACTATCCAATCACGAGAAGTCGCTGACGGCGAACTATCTAAAGTTATCTTTTTGATTATACCCCTTATTCTTCTTGTTTTAGTGTTTGCAGCTCATACCTGGGTTGAACCAATTATAATTTTGATCACATTAGGAATAGCTATCTTGTTTAATTTAGCCACAAACGGTATTTTTGCCAATATTTCTTTTATTACTCAAACAATGGCTATCGCCTTGCAGTTAGCCCTATCAATTGATTATGCACTCTTTATGATCCATCGTTACTATGAAGAGCGAGAAACACACGACTCTCATACCGCAGCAAAACTAGCTAGGAAGAACTCATTCAAGCCAATAACAATATCAGCTCTAACTACTATTGCCGGGTTTACCGCTTTATTTTTTATGGATTATAAAATTGGATTAGATATCGGTTTAGTGCTAGGTAAAGGAATAATTTTCAGTTACCTTTCAACGATCTTTATTTTACCGATCTTATTAGTTTGGTTTAGCGCTATTAGCGATAAGACTAAGCGTAGATTACTTCTCCCGAATTTCAAAAAATTCTTTGCTTTACAGTTTAAACTTAGATACTTTTTACTCCCTATTTTAGTTGTTATTATCGGTTTTGGCTTTTACTTCCAACAAAAAACAGACCATTTCTTTGGTGAAACATCATCACTAGATGACAATGATGTCTTGCAGATCGACAACAGTATTATTAGCGAACGCTTTGGAACAAATAATCAAATAGTTATTGTTTTTCCTAATGAAGAGATTAGCCAAGAAATAGCTTTAACACAGGCTCTTTTAGCTAACCCACAAATAGAATCAGTAACCGCTTTAGTAACTTCAGTAAATCCATTAATCCCTAGAGATATGTTGCCTGAAACTTTAGTCAATTCTTTTGTAGGCGAAAATCATAGTCGGATAATCATAACAACCTCATTAGTCCAAGAAAATGAGGAACTGTTTGCTTTTGTTTCTGATCTATCATTACTAGTTGACTCCCATTATGACACTCATTACTTAGTCGGGAGCTCTATTGCGACCTATGAGATTAGAAACTCAATCGAAGGACAAAGACTATTAATCATGATGCTATCAATAATAGCTGTTGGTCTTGTTATTGGCTTCGCTTTTAAATCATTTTCAATTCCAATAATTCTTGTTGGATTAATCCAAGGAGCAATTTGGATTAATGTTGCTATTCTTTATGTCTCAAATGTTCAGTTGCAGTTTATTGGCTTTTTAGTTGTTATGAGCATTCAACTTGGTGCGACAATAGATTATGCTGTCTTGTTAACAAACAGCTATACAAAATTGAGAAAAACACTCGCTAAAAAACAAGCGATGCAACAAGCATACACCAAATCAGCAACTACTGTTGTCATTTCGGCTTCTGTCTTAGCTATCGCCGGTTTTGTTCAAGGGCTATCTTCAGAGTTTCAAGCAGTTGCTGAAATCGGGTTATTGTTGGGTAAAGGCGCTTTAATTTCAGCGTTTATCATTTTAGTGTTTCTACCAATAACACTAATTATTTTTGATTCCATATTAGTAATTAAACAAAAAAACGCTTAAGAGAACTCGCTTGCTAAACTACAGTTGTAGTGGTATCTCAGCTGATAACTAAACTCTGTACGATATCTCTTAATAATTGATGCTCCTTTTCGGTGCCTCTTTGATGAGACCCATAACGCGATACTTTATTTTAAGATATCAACTTAAAAAAGGTGCTGAAATTGTTATTAGTTATCTCTTTATTAATCGTAATAATCGACATTTCTTTTGGTTTTCGATATAAAATAACATTTTTCCGAAAACAACCAACATTTGTGTTGGTTGTTTTGCTTTATTATGATAAGATTAAACTACGATTAAACAGCAATAATTTTATAAAATAACAATACTAAAGGAGAACGAAAAATGAAGCGACCTATGCCTGAACCTTACAAAATCAAGACCGTTGAAATGCTTAACATTTTAACACCTAAAGAAAGAGTAAATGCCATCAAAGAAGCTGGTTATAACACCTTTTTACTTAATTCACAAGATGTTTATATTGATCTTTTAACAGACAGTGGAACTAGTGCTATGAGTGATGATCAATGGGCTGGAATGATGAAGGGTGATGAAGCCTATGCTGGTAGTAAAAACTTCTTTCACTTAGATGATACCGTTAGAGAATTTTTTGGTTTTAAATATATGGTTCCTACTCACCAAGGGAGAGGTGCTGAAAATATCCTTTCTCAAATTTGCATTAAAGAAGGGGACTATGTGCCTGGAAATATGTATTTTACAACAACTAGATATCACCAAGAACGTAATGGGGCAACTTTCATTGATGTAATTTGTGATGCCGCTCACCAACCTGAGCGTGATGATGTTCCCTTTAAAGGCGATATTGACCTTAATAAACTAAAAGCTTTAATTGATAAAGTCGGAGCGGATAAAATACCTTATATTAGCTTAGCTGTAACTGTTAACTTAGCTGGTGGTCAACCAGTAAGTATGGCAAACCATAAAGCGGTTTATAAACTAGCACAAAAACATAACATACCTGTTATGTTTGACGCTACTAGATGTGTTGAAAATGCTTGTTTTATTAAAGATAAAGAGGCTGGTTACTCCGATAAAACCATCAAAGAAATCTTGTTAGAAATGTTTTCTTATGGTGATGGTTGTACAATGAGTGGTAAAAAAGATTGTTTAACTAACATCGGTGGTTTCTTATGCCTTAACGATGAAGAATTATTTGAGAAAGCTAAAGAGCTCGTTGTTGTTTATGAAGGTATGCCGTCATACGGCGGAATGACCGGCAGAGACATGGAAGCGATGGCAATCGGCTTAAGAGAAGCGGTTAATTATAACTACATTAAACACCGTATTACTCAAGTTGAGTACTTAGGCCAACAATTGATTGACGCTGGTGTTCCTGTTGTTAAACCAATTGGTGGACATGCTGTTTTCCTAGATGCAAGAAATTTCTTAGAGCACTTTGATCAAGATCAATTTCCAGCACAAGCTTTAGCTGCTGCTATTTATAAGGACTCTGGTGTTCGTACAATGGAAAGAGGGAATGTTTCCGCGGGTAGAGATGCTAAAACAGGACAAAACCGTAAACCTAAATTAGAACTTGTTCGTTTGACTATCCCTAGAAGAGTATATACCTATTCACATCTAGATTATGTAGCTGACTCAGTAATTAGTTTGTATAAAAAAAGAGAAATGATAAAACCGTTAAAATTCGTTTATGAGCCTAAGATGCTACGCTTTTTCACTTCAAGGTTTGAAGAAATCTAATCCTTAAAACCACTCATTGAGTGGTTTTTTATTTAGCACTACCCTAGAGTCGCAGAAAAATATTCCTGTTTGCGTTATATGCCTTTACTTGTATAAGAAATACAAAGTCAAAATAATTCCTCTTTGCACCAAATATTAGATAATTTTGATCTTCTAGCTATCTTATCAATAAAAGGATTTTACATGAAAAAACTCATAATTGGGGTCTCCTTTATTGTTCTTGTTACTTTTATGATTTCGAAAACTACTCAAACATATGCAACAACAACTGTAACTTTTGATGTAGCATCATATTTCGATGATCAAAACCAAACTCAAAATACCGTGCTAAATGCCGCATACGGTTCAACTTTATCTTTTGAAAATCAGTTAGGTACTATGTCTAACTACAGCTTTGAAACTTGGATAATAAATGGATTTTGACTTTTCTACTTCTATCTTCTCTCCTTTTTTTATTGTTTCTGGGGCGTAAGTTTGCCTTTTTTTTCCACCACATGATCGCCACTTAGCTGTTTTTATTGATTCTAACGGTAGATACCTTAGCCATGATTATGTTTTGGATGATGGCACTGCTGTGCCATCTGTGTTTATCGAACCAACAAAACCGGGTTACGAAGTAACTCCTGAAAAATGGAATAATCCACTAACCCACATAACCAGTGATACACTATTTATTTTGCAATATGAGAAACTCGATTTAGAGCACTACAACATTACTGTTTTTCACGGGAATGGTTCTGGTAGCTTTATCTTTAATTCTGAGGTTACAATTACTGCCAACTCAGCTCCACAAGGGAAAATATTTAGTCATTGGATTAACGAAACTGGACAAGTTGTTTCGACAAGTGCAACCTATATTTTTACAGCTTTATCCAATCAAACTTTTACTGTTATTTTCGCTGATATCCCGCTATATGTCCCCCCACTTGTTCACTCGCTTCTTTTATCTTTAAGAGTTGGTTATCACTCTTATGTGACTCAGTTAGAAATACCTAATGATCACACTATAATTGAGTATGGCATCATCACCTCAGTTCTACAAAAATCACCCGAACTATTGCTTGATAATTCTGATAATTACTACCGAGGCAACGTTCTAAATTCTTTGACTAATGAGTTTTTAGTATCAATTCCTAAAGACCATTTTTTTGCAAGAAGCTTATTAGTTACTAAGGACTCTTTCGATAACATTGTTTACACATATGGTCTCACTCACACATACCCTCCTACTAAATCAGCCCTCGCACTAGATTTTGAAAACATTTCAAAAGGCAGCTATGCAAGCGCAAATGTCACTATTGATGGAAATGAATGGACTTTAAATGAAACTTTAGTTGGAGGATTAGCGTCTGATTTAAAATACGAGACTAAAAGCCTTAGAATTAGAGATTTTGGCTTTTTGAAATCAAACTTCCCTTTTGAAGCAGGCATTAATACAATTAGTTTTTCTTATGGTTTATTTGGAACAGACCCCCCCTCTTCTATCGCCGTTGAATATGCTTATGAGTGGGACCAAAATAATTGGCACCGAGTACCAATCACTACACAAACAACCGAACTACTCATTAGCAACAATAGCGCCTTAGAGACCATTACATTATCTTTAAACATAAATGCTTCTATCTATTTTAGAATAATAAAAACAGCAAGCGCGGGTCGAGTTAACATCGACAATCTATCCATTAATGCTAGCGAGCACACTATCTCTTTTAATTCAAATGGAGGCACTATCGTCCAGCCGGTAACCCAAGCTTACCTAACTCATATCACTAAGCCACAAGACCCAACTTTTGAGGGCTTTACTTTTGATGGTTGGTTTATCGACTCAGCACTGACTATCCCTTTTGTTTTTGACTTAATGCCTTATGGGACTACTGTTTTGCATGCTAAATGGATTCCTTTAGAGACCTACACAGGTTATTATGAAGGTGCAGCAGGGTTAATGGGTACTGATTTAGAATCATTTTTAAGAACAACCGTATCTACTGGCTTTATCGGTATCAACTATGGAGATGCTAGATACATTTTAGATGACACCGACAGAGACCCTAATAACCCTAATAACTTGATCTTAGTCTATCTAGGTACTTCAGTTTCTGGCGTTTGGGATAGTGGTGTTACTTGGAACAGAGAGCACGTTTGGCCGCAATCCCTTTTAGGTGTTAGTGCTTCCAATAGCCAAATTAATGTTGCCTCTGACCTCCATTCTTTAAAACCAGCAAACCCCGCTGAGAATTCAAGAAGAAGTAATAGATATTTTGATGATACTGGGGCTTCTGGTAGTTATGAACCTCGAGATGTAGTCAAGGGTGATGTTGCTAGAATTTTACTTTACAAAATAATCAAATATGAAAATCTTGAACTTGTTAATTCCACTGCTCCTATTATCTATCAAATGGCAATGTTTTCCACTTTGTTAAGATGGCACATCTTTGACCCTGTCGATGATTTTGAGAGAAATCGGAATAATGTGATTTTTAGTTATCAAAACAATAGAAACCCTTTTATTGATCATCCTGAGTTTGCAGAAAAAATTTGGGGGACCATCACATTAACGTCTAGTAGTTCTAGCACATTACTTCAAAGAGCAACTACAGTGATAATCTGTTCAAGGGTTTACAGTATTGACTTCTCACTATTCAAAAAAACACTAGGTGACAATATATCTATTTAAAAGTGAACGTTAATTGTTAGACATCACTAGACTAAATGATTTTTCTAAAATACTTATCCTTATCGATAAAAAAAGTTGAGATTTAGCGATGCATGCTAGATTCTCAGCTTTTTTTATATGATTTAGGGTTTCTTTAGTGACATCCAACATTCTACGATTCTTTCCGAGTTGTTTGAGAGCATCGTAGCTATTGAATACTAAAATAATTTATTAGTCCGTTATACTGGGCTTTTATTCTTAATTTGCAACTAGTGAATTTTAGACAAAGTTCAATCTGATTAATTGGAAAGATCCCATTTGCGTTCACAAACAGTTTCTCTTTGCAACAACCCCAACTCTCTTTTATACTATCTCCAATAATCTATAATCTAATTTTTTATCGGCCATAACTAGTTCTTCTCTAGTTTGACATGTAAATAAAAGAACCTGTCTTTTAGAAGCAAGGGCTTCTTCACTAATCATACCGAGAACTTCTCCTAAGCGATGATAATCATAGTTCACAAATGAGTCATCAAAGATAAAAGGATAGATTCCATCAGAAATAGTTTTATTTATACCGATTCTCATTGATAGGTATATTTGATCAATAGTTCCCGCGCTATAATTTTTTATACTTTGAAATGTCTTTGTGGTTGTATCAAACATCTTGATATCAATATCCCTATCTAGTCTAATATCGTTATATTTCCCTTTAGTGATTTTTTCAATGACTTTAGAAATTTCATCATTGAGTTTAGGAGCAAATTCGTATTTGATTTCATCACTCAGTTCTTTAATGATTTGTTTAACAAGATTTACTGATTTACTTGATAATTCTAAATCATCTAATCTTCCTTGTGTGATTATCAACTCTACTTCTACAACAGAAAGATCGCGATAATTGTCTTCTATGGATTTTATTTGTTCTAGAAGTGCAGACATTTGTTTTGCTTTTTCTAGTTTTTTAGATCTCAATCCCTCTAAAGCTAACTCTAGTTTCGCTAAATCCTTTTCATTGATTTCTTCATCTGCTTTGAAATCGACTTTATTTTTAAGTTCTTCTAGTGTTTCATATCCTAGTAAATCCTCTAGTCTTTTTTTTATACTAACAAGTTTTGCACTCATAATAAGGAATTCCTTATGCTTTTCTAAATTAGTTTCAAATTCATCAAGAGATTCACAATGATTTCTTTTCAATAATTTGCTCAATAGGGATTTCCACTCTTCTAGATTGTCAGTATTGGATTCCACCTTGCTAGTTTGTTCATTAATTCTCTTTTGCAAATCCCCTTCTCGAGACATTGCTTTTTGAAATTTAATAAATAATCCCTCTATTTGATTTAGGTTTGATTCATTAATGATTTCAGACTTAGTTAGTGCCTGGAAAATCGATCTTAATTCTTTGGTTGTTTTATCATACTTTTCTGCGTTTAATCTAATGTTAGTCCCGAGTTCTTCATACCTTCTATTTCTTTCTTCTTGCATTCTCCCTTCAGAATAATTATCATCATACATCGTTTTAAATTCGATCTCATCATCACATCCATATTTAAAGTATAGCCCAGCAATAGACTTTCTTGTTTTGCTAGTAAAGGCAGTCTTTTCATTAATCATTTCTTTTATTTCTAGACTCTTTTGATTCGCTTTTTTTATTTCTGATTCTAGTTCTTTTTTCGCTTTGAAGTGTGCAACTAACAAAAACACCCCTATCACAGCTAATATTAAAAATACATATAAGATTACTATCCCATTTCCTTTTTTAGTTTTTTTAAGATAATCCGATTTATCGTTTAATCTCTCTAGTTCTTGTTTTAAACTTTCTAAATTAGTTTCATCAATTTCTTTTTGAAGTCTCATAGCCTTAATATAATCGGTCTTTAGTGCAGCCTTAGACGAGCCAGATACATTGAGTTTTCTTTCAATATTCTTATACTCCTCTTTGTCTTTCTCAATTATGCTGCTTAAATTCTCTTGTCTTGAATACTTTTTGTATACATCATTATAAGTAACTTCTTTTGTTTTAAAGTATAACAGTTCTTGAAGGGAATTATCTAACTCCTGCTTTTCTTTAAGTAAGGGCGTTAGTTCTAACTTATCTAATTCCAATTGTTTTTTAATTCCAGAAATCTTAGTGCTATAATCTCTTGCTTTAATATAATCGTTTTCAGATAAATCTTTAAATTTAACTAAGTTATTTTTTTCATCTTCAATTGTTTGGTACTCTTTTTGAATTATTTCTCCTTTATAGTATTTCTCTTTTAACTTCGTATTTTCAAATGCTTTCTTTTTTTTATCGAATTCTGAAAGCTTAACATCAATAGAACTAATTTCTACTTCTAGAATCGCGGTGTCATTAGATAATTCTGTTAATTCAGTGTACTTTTCCTTAGAAACAGAAAGTTCTTCTTCAAGCTCAAACACTCTTTCTTTTGTACGGTACAGTGGCTTTGTCTTAGCTGAAGTAGTTCCTATTGCAGATAGCCGAGCATCTAAGTTACTTGTTACTTTTTTAAGTGAAATAGTCTCATCTTTTGTGGAATGCATATTCGTGAGTTTTTCAACTAATACAGTTGCGAGATCATTAGACGTTTCATTTAACATCTGTGAAATTGAAATTGTGTTATTATATAATGTGTAATCCATCCCGAAAAATCCAGCTATATCAGGTAATTTTGACGATCCGTTAATTTTAAGTTTATCAGTAATATCCCTAGCAGTCTTGTAATCTAGAACATCTATGCTCGGGTTTCTTTTTAGAAAGTTTCTTTTAATTAAATAATCTTTATTTTTATAATTCACTAATATCGAACCATAATAATCGCTTTTATTATGGGGTTTGTAGTGTGCATGATCTCTAGTATAAATTTTTCTAGTCTTTCCTGGCACTAGAAACCCAAAAAACATACCTTCTATAAATTTATGAACTGTGCTTTTTCCAGCTTCATTCAACCCATAAATCACATTAACTCCTTGAGATAAGTCTACTTCTTTATCCGTAAATTTTCCAAAGGAAGACAAAAATAATTTTTTAATTATCATTCTTCCCCCTCCTTACTATTCAACAACTCGTCTAATCCTATATTGAAAGCCTCTAAAATTATTCTGTTTTCTAAATCCATTCCCTCGAATTTCTCAATATATTTTTCAATGATATTACCTTGGTTTTCTTTTTTAATGAGTTCCAGATCAAAATCAAACTTAGCCTTATTTTCAAACTCAACATAGTTAAAATCATCATTAAACAAGTTAAACAAGGTGTTAGGATGCAAATCAATTTGATGATTATATCTACCGGTCAAAATAATCCTATACATATTCTTTTTTAGATTATCGGGTTTATCAATATGGAGAATCGCTGAATGAATATCTTCTTCAGACATCCTTCCTTTCAGTTCGATTTCTAATCTCTTAAATTCTCTTGCAGAAAACGGAATAAATTTGAATTTTTGCTTATTCTCTGTGATTTCACCTAAAATAAACCCGTGTTTTCCTATTTCTCCGAAATCAAGCGGTTCCAAGGAGCCTGCATATGCAATGTTTTTTGTTACAAAATCATATTTATGTATATGTCCTAAAGCTACATAATCAAATCCGGCTTTCACAAGTTTGTTTTTGTCAATTGGTAAATATTCACTTGCTTTTGCATAGATGTCTCCATGCGCTATCAAAATATTTTTCCGATTCGGATCTAACTTGCCAACATTATCAAATATTTTTTCTTTATAATAATATTTAGCCCAAGAATGCCCATAAATTGTAACATCGAAATTTTCGAGATCAACTTTTGTTATAGCGGAATCGAAGACATGGACATTATCGTTCAAATGAATTGTTTTCCAATATGATTTAGATTTATAAATATCATGGTTTCCTGCTATTATGAAGATCTGGCATTTTAATTTATTTATTTCTCTAAAAACATTTTCGATTTCACTTCTTTTTAGATATTCCGAATCAAATAAATCCCCTGAAATCAAGACAACATCAATCTCATTATCCGCAGCATACCTAAGTGCTTTGAAAAAAGTTGTTTTAATTTCTTTCATTCTCTTCAAAGAAAAACTTTCTGCAAAAGAAGCAGATTTAAAGCTGGCACCTATATGAACATCACTAATATGTATGAACTTCAAGTCACTCACCTCATTCTATTTATTTTCCCCCGTCTCAATCTAATACTATTGCCTATTGCTTATCATAATTATACCATTTTTCAGCTTTTTATTATAAC
>CAZDCS010000021.1:0-13455 GCA_964504015.1 uncultured Mariniplasma sp.
AACATGAGAAAATTAAAGTGGCAATTGAAGAATATATTAAATTTTATAATCATCAAAGATTTCAACCAGTTTTAAAAGGCCTGACTCCTACACAATACAGGAGTCAAGCCTTAGATTCAATTCAATACTAATTTTATTTATTTATAGTGTCCACTTGACAGGGACTAGTTCATATTGCCATCGTTTTTTCTGTATTTTTTTTATAACTTAAGGTAATAGATTAAGAATATCCTCATAGTTTAACTGCGTTCCCTCAAGTGCAGTTAACAATTCATCAAACACCACTTGTTGTTGTTCATCATTTAGTGTATCAAAAACATTGATTAGATCTTCTACAGCTGCTTGTGGGTCAGCATTAGGATCATTAATGCTGCCTAGGACATCATTGATTGCATCATTAATCTCTGGGGTAAAATCTGGATTGTTAGCAACAGCCTCCAAAGCATCATTTACTGCAGTTTGAATTTCACTTAAAAGATGTGCATCATTTAAACTAACAAGGAGTCTTAATGAATCAGCAACAACTTCAACCCCGCTCAAACTTAACCCTATTGAACCCATTTGTGCATCAAAGTTTTCTATTACAAAAGCTCCATCAACAATAAAACTGCTATCTCCTAGAAGAGTCAAAATATTTGTAATATGCTCTTGACCTAGAGTAACTGTACCCGCAGTTAATTCATTTAAAACAATTCTTAAATCATTCCCGTCTATTTCTGGTGTTGCATCTATTTTTATAATTGTCCTAAATTCATTTCCTGGATTATTCATATCATCTATTTTCAAGGGAATGTTTACGATAAAATCATTATCCATTTCAATATAGGGTACATAGGCAGTTAACTGATAGTTCTCAAAAATGACTGTTTGATGAATAATTCCATCTAGTACAACTTGGTCTCTCATAAAGTATTCAAACATCCTATTTAAGGTGAATTCATTCAAATCAATAAAGGGGTCACCTGTTGTTGTTAAAGTAGAAAAGATTAAAGAACTCGCTTGTGCTGATAAAATAGACTCTAGGTCAGCAGCATCAAAAACCTTGTCTGCCTCAAGCAACATAAAAGGTGTTGTATCATCTTTTAGTTTTCCAATTGCAAATTCAGCATTAAATTCTTCATTTTCAAATCCGATATCAACTAGCTCATTTTCTTTAACGAAATCTAGCAACGAGTTAATAAGAGCTGCGCCTTGCGGATCATTTTCTAGTTGACTGTTAATCATATCTTGAATATTAATACGGACTTCTCTTTTTGAAAGATCAAAAGTCCCAATACCTTCTAACTGTTCGTTAACCATTGTGTTGATATCAATACCGCCAATCTTTTCTGCTCCCCAGTTGATAACACCAAACAACCAAGCTAACGGGAGATGTCCCAGTTTCGCTTCCTCGAGTGTTAAAATAATTTCATCAGTATTCACATCTAATTTAAAGACAAGTATCAAAGCTGTTTTGTAAGTGTAGCCAAATTGTTCGACATGGATTCCTGATTCAATTGTAATTCTATCATCTTCAAAGCGAACCCATGACCCTTGATAGCCCATGAATTGTTCCCTTATAACAAAATTTCTCTCCTCTTCGGTCGCTGTATCATCTAAGAATTTAGGATTAATTCCCAAAAAGACTTCTTTTAACAACCCATTTGCTTGTTGTTGTGTAACTCCAAAGCTGATTACTGAATCAGCATCATTATCCGCTAAGAAAGTATCCATCTCATCTGTCACCATTTGTGTTAAGGTGACTTGTGTGCCGCTAAACTCATCAACAGGTATTGACACATCTTTATATGTTAATGCTAAAAACAAAATAGGGGGTGTTATCATAATTAACAAAGGTATAAATATCACTTTCAAAAGAAACTTCATACTATCACTCCTTTTTCTATGCCTTAATCATATTCCTTTTTAACTGAAATTACAATACTAGCGCTCAAATATAATAAAAAAGGCAATACTATTTTCTTAGTATTGCTTTTTCACGTGATATCTAAGCTAGAATCTCCACTTAATAAATAGTTAGATAAAGCTCCTTGTTTAATATATTGATAATAGGCTGCTGCTGCAATCATCGCTGCGTTATCAGTGCAATATTCCATTTTCGGAATAACTATTTCATAATTAGGTATTTCTCTAAATATTCTTTTCTTTAACCCTTTGTTAGCCGCAACTCCCCCGGCTATAATTATTTGTTTGACTTGATATTGTTTAGCAGCTTTTTGTGTCTTATCAATTAAGACATCAATAACACTTGCTTGAAAAGATGTGCACATATTATCAATATTAATCGTTTCATTTTTTTGTTTGGCGTTATGGACAAGGTTGATAACAGCACTCTTTAGACCTGAGAAACTGAAATTATATCCTTTTTGGTTGATCATTGGTCTAGGTAGTTTATAGGATTCTATTCCCTTTTCAGCTCGCATATCCACAATAGGGCCACCAGGGTAAGATAGCCCTAGTGTTCTAGCTACTTTATCGTATGCTTCACCAACAGCATCATCAGTGGTTGTTCCTAACAACTCAAATTCCATATGACCTTTCATATAAATTAGTTCTGTGTGCCCACCACTAATCAATAAAATTAGTGCGGGGAATTTCATTTCATGTTCAATACTAGCTGCATAGATATGCCCAATTAGATGATTGACCCCAATTAATGGTTTTTGGTGGGCGAAAGCAAATGCTGTTGCTGCATTAATTCCTACCAATAGTGAACCAATTAGGCCTGGTCCTTTAGTTACAGCTACTAAATCAATTTCTTTTGCTGTTAGATCCGCATCTATCAAAGCTTGTTCAAATACTCTTGTCATATGAACAATATGGTTTCGTGATGCGATTTCCGGGACTACACCTCCATATATTTTATGAATATCAATTTGTGATAAAACAATATGTGAAAGAACCGTTTGCCCATTTCCTAAAATAGCAACACTTGTTTCATCACAACTGCTTTCAACAGCTAAAATAATCATCAAGTCGCCTCCTTAATATAGACAATTGCATCTTCTGTTTGGTAATAGTTTTTTCTAATATACAATTGGCTAAATCCTGACTTTTGATAAAACTTGTTTGCAACCTCATTACTTCGTCTAACTTCTAAAGTGATTTTTTTGACCCCTAGATTGTTCAACTCTTTAAGTGCAAAACTGAATAACTTTGAACCATATTGCTTTCTTTGTTGTTTTGGAACAACACAAAAATTCATCATTTCAGCGCTTTGGTCAACAACCCTAAACCCTATGTATGCAATAACTATTCCCTCTATTTGATAAACATAATAGTATGCAAAAAGATTATCAGATAGCTCTTGATTTAAAAAAGATTGGCTAAGAGGGCTTTCAAAAACAAGGTTTTCAATTTCTGCAAGCCTTCTGCTATCCTTGCTTGTTGCTCTTTTGATCATAAGTAGTTTCCGCCTCTGTTTTTCTTAAATAATTAGGTATAAGATTATGCACATCACCAACTAATACTGCCTTAGCGGCAATTACGAGATGATCTATTTTATAGTTGTGTTCATCAATTAAAATTTCTTTGGAATCTAGATAACATTTTTCTTGTTTCAAGTCACTTAGTTTTTGATATGCTTGCTTTGTAATCATTTTCCCGCTATCAAAGATAGCTGCAAAAACAAACCCTCTTCTTGCATCGATCATCGCTGCAACCCTGCCTTTATACCCACTAGTCATAAATAAAAGGCTACTAACAGTTTTTAACTTAATACCTTTTGTATAGGCTAACATTTTACCAACCATCACTGAGATCCTTAGTCCTGTATAAGAACCTGGTCCAATTCCAATTATTATTTGATCGATATCATTTATTGTTGTTTTGTTTCGCATTAAAAGATGCTCAATTCGATCAACAAGATATTTCGCATGATCTCTTTTAGCAATGCGAATACTAAAATCAATTAATTTATGATCTCTGCTATAGCCGATATACATTACCGTTGTTGAGACATCAAAAAATAATGTTTTCATAAATTTGATACCACGCTTTCACTTAGTAAGCCTTGATAAGTTATTATAAACTTTCTATTGGTGTTTGATTGTTTTTCTATTTTAACCAATATATAATCTTGTGGCAACAATTCTTTAACCTTAAATGGCCATTCAATAACGATAATACCATTATCATCAATATAGTCTTCTAAATCAAAGTCAGCACCAATACCATCTAAACGATAAAGATCTAGATGATAAAGAGTTTGTGCATTTTTTGTTATATATTTTTTCATAATCGTGTATGTCGGGCTATTAACGATTTTTTCGACCCCAATACCCTTAGCTAACCCTTTGGTAAATGTGGTCTTGCCAGATCCAAGTTCTCCGTCAAGCAGAAAAACAACTCGTTCTTTATTTTTAACTATTTCTCCTATTTCAAATCCTAATAGCTCTGTCTCTTGTGCAGATCTTGTTTTTTTTACTATCATAAGTACCCTACTTTAATATCCTTTTTTTCCTAACAATGAAAACATTTGCTTCTTATAAGTTTCTACTCCTGGTTGCGTAAAGGGATTAACCTCTATTAAATAAGCTGACATCGCACATGCTTTTTGAAAAAAGTAAACTAAGTACCCGAAGGTGTAGCTATCTAGTTTTGGAATCCTCATCAAAATATTAGGGACATCACCTTGAACGTGAGCTATCATCGTTCCCTTTAGAGCTTGCTTGTTGACATAAGACATACTTTGACCTTTTAAATAGTTCAATTGATCAACATCATCTTCTTCCTCAGGGATCAAAACATCTTCTTTTGTTTCTACTACTTGAATAACTGTTTCAAAAAGG
Organism: uncultured Mariniplasma sp.; assembly: GCA_964504015.1. Classification (GTDB taxonomy): domain Bacteria; phylum Bacillota_I; class Bacilli_A; order Acholeplasmatales; family Acholeplasmataceae; genus Peloplasma. Next base: position 4,791 of record CAZDCS010000021.1, read on the forward strand.
TGACGTTCTCCTTGTTGAATATATTGGCCTAGTGAATGCAAGTCTGTTGAAAAACCAGCACTAGCAACAAATAACCCTTTATTCTCTTTACCTTCTGATTCACCAAACAGTTGTTTCCACCATTCATTTAAATATAATAAGTTTGGCTCATAGCCAACTAACATTTCAATTTTTTTACCTGATTTATAAAGCAAGTATCTCATAGTTGCATACATATAAGCTTCATTATTTGCAAGTCTTGGCTTAGAAAAACGCTTATAAGCGGCTGCAGCACCTCTAATCATCGCTTTAACATTAACCCCAGCTGCAGCTAATGGTAGCAACCCTACAGCGGTTAAAACACTAAATCTGCCACCTACATTATCAGGGATGACAAACATTTGATAATCATTTTGTTTTGCGAGTGAATAAAGAGCTCCTTTTGCTTTATCGGTTGTTGCATAAATTCTTTGTCTTGCTTCTTGTTTTCCAACTTTTTCGATTAATAGTTTTTTTAAAACTCTAAAAGCGATAGCTGGTTCTGTTGTTGTTCCTGATTTAGAAATGATATTAAGACTAAACCGCTTCTTTTTTAAGTATGTAATGAGTTTCGCTAAGTAATCACCAGACAGATGATGACCAGCATATATGACTTCTAACTTCTCTTTTTTAAAAGGGACTTTAAGAAATTCTAATCCCGCTTTCGCGCCAAGATAAGAACCACCAATGCCAATAACTACTAAAACTTGGCTTTGCTTTCTAATTTGTTTAGCAGCTAATAAAATGCGTTCAAATTCATCTTTATCATATATTTTAGGTAAGTCCAACCATCCTAAAAATTCATTACCCTCACCCGTTTTTTCATGGATCATATTGTGCACTTCTGTCACTCTTTTTTGTAACGATTCTGGGCTCGTATCTAAAAATCTGCGAGCGTTGTCTAAATTTAGTTCAATGTGTTTCATTTTATTCCCTCTATTTTCTTTGTCTTTATATCGATTAAACTTTACCAAAAAATAAAAATCTGTTTCCATTTCTACACATCTTTATTTATGGGTAGGCTTTAGTTATGATTGAATTGAATTTAACCACTAAAACCACATAGGTATTATATCATATTTATCTTTTGCCAAATACCTGTTTATGTTTTTACTCTATGCTCTTGATTCAGTGTTCTTTTGTCTCAGTTTTTTTCGCACTAAAACTTTATTACAGCACCATTTCATCTTGCAACTCTAACTACAATAACCCCTTAACTAGGGCTTCCAAAAACTCAACATTCAAAGAACTTCAACAAGTAAAACCCGTCCTTAGATAATGAGTAGTTAGATTACTATAAATATTTCTGAATGAATGATTAATCGCTGTTGATGTGATAAATTTCTTTTTTATTATTATTTTTGATTAAATAACTTGATAAAAAAATATTATTGTGTTATACTAAATGTAATACGAATCACGGGAGGAATAAAATGAAAAAAAGTTTATTTTTATTATTTGTCTTATTAGCAAGTTTAGTCATTCTAACAGGGTGCAACAAAGATAAAAGACTAATGAACAATATCTTAGATGATCTTCAACTTGGTTTTTCTGAAGGGGAATCCCTTTCTATTGTTAAGAACAATATTGTTTTACCACTAAGTTATGGCGAAGATATGATAATCATCTGGGAATCCAGTGATGAAACAACAATCACTTCTTATGGGGTTGTAGTTCGAAAACAAACCGATACCGCTGTAACTCTAACCGCCACTATGTCTTCTAATGATCAAGAGGTAACACAGGACTTTAGAGTTACTGTCTTAAAGTATGACCCTTTGTTAGATGATAATGGTAATGAAATCACAGATGACGTCCTCTTACTCCTAGAGATCCGCGATATTTTAAGAAAAAGCATTTCAGCTACATACTTAGAAGATACAATTATCCATACTCCTTTTGAAATGTATGGAGCGTCAATTACATGGGAGTTAGATAGCGAATATCTTTCAAATTATCAGTTGGGGTTAACAAAAATCGAAATGCCTTTCTACTTCCTTGAGATAATTGGGCTAAGAGCTACAATTACTAAGGGCACAGAAACTGTATCAATGGTTACTGAGATCTGGATTCAAGATTCAGCTATATCTACTATCAAGCAATTACTTGATCCACAGTTTATTCCTGAGGCTTTTTCCTCTTTATACCGCACTTCAGGTGTTGTAATAGGGCATTTTCATCTCCATGAGGAAACTTCTTTCTTGATCCAAGATGACAATAGCGCTATTCAAGTTTTATCGTCATCTGATGAAATCACCAATATCCTAATAGATTATATAGGGAAGGAAGTTGAACTCCACCTCCACCCTGTTTTTGAAATTGATCCCTACTTCGAGTTTGTTTTTGATGACCTATCTGTATTGAACGTTATTCTCATCAATGATTCACCCACTATAGCAGATCCAGTACAACTCACTCTCGACTCTAGTACAAGCGACAAGATCCAGTTTCTCAATCAAAAACAAACTACACTATCTAATCTTACCTTAGTTGAAATAGATAGCCCTAGATTTGACTCTGGGCCTCTACATCTTTATTTTAAAAATAACGAGTTCGGCTTCCGCTTACTAATGGTTGTTCCTACCGCGGAACATTTAACCCCTGAACAACTAGCTATTATTATGGACTTAGAGCTAGGAGATTCAGTTCAAATAACTTCCTCTTTTAGCCTGACCGAAAATGGCGTGTTTCATTCGGTTTACGCATCATCCACGATTATTGAAAAGATAGATTTGACTACCGATCAACTTCTAGATCTTAGTATTGACCAAGTTAGGGTTGATAAGGAGTTTTTCCATGAAACACATATCTCTTTTCCTGATTATTCTTTATCAGGGACTACAATATCTTGGAGCTCAAGTGACCCTGCGCTAGTAAACCCTTCGACCGGAGAGATCAAGCTTTTATTATACGAGACTGCTAGTGTAACTTTAACAGCTACATTTACAATTGGAAACCAAGAAAAAACTGTTGATTTTCCTATTGTTATTGGAACACCAATCACACCAATTATCGACCTTCCTGTACGTTCACAAGCTCAATTTAGAGTTCAAGGAATTATAACTTCCGGAAAGATGACGACTAATTTTGTGACAGGTGAAGCACTATTCACTATTCAAGAAGACTTTTCAGGGATTGTTGTTGTTTCAACAAATTCTGAAATCACTGATTTACTCAATACAAACATCGGTAATAAAGTTGAAATTAGAGGGACAGTTGCTAACCAGAAATTATTTATTTCATCACTTGAACTTATTGATTCCTCTGTTGAAACACCAAAACACATAAATATTGACTCAGTTGACTTAAGTCATCCTACAAACATAAATAAATACAGCGGTTTACTAGTAGAACTAACAAGTCTTTATGTACTCACAGCTCATGCGAATTGGAACAACACAATATACACTATTAGATTCCTTCATTTATCAAGTCGCACCTTTATAGAAGTTTCTTGGGATTTAAGAAATGCACCTAATGAAGCAACCGCCAACATCATAAAAAATATCACGTATGGCGAGTTTTACAATGTTAACTCTTCCTTACTACTAGGGGAATCAGTGTTTAACAGGGATTTATCTCTTTCCCTCAGTAGTGAAACAACAATTGAAAAAGCTGTAGCGTCTAGCGAAGATCACCTAGCTGTAACACTACTGTTCTTAGATAACGCTGCTGACTTAGTTGTTCGATGGATGCCTACTACTATTTCTGATCCATCGAGCTTTGTACTTATGGCGGGGTCGCTTGGGGGGGTCTCTATCACATGGGAATCAAGTGATACTAGCGTTATAAACCCTAATGGAAGTCCAGTGGTAACTCTTCCCGATAGCGGATCTGTTATTGTTTTAATGACCGCAACACTAACACTTGACGGTGTGGAAAAGACTGTTTATGTTTTCTTTGTTGTTCATTCTCAATGATATTTGCCGTAGTATCATTAACTTAGAAAATCCGTAGTAAAATAAAGCCTATAAGCTGGACACGTAAAAAGCGTGTTAACTTATAGGCTTTTTATACATCTAAAGACACTTTTGCCTTATCTAGTGGTTGTTTTTTAATCTTACCTTTCATTTACGCCATTTTTAATCTAATAAATGGTGATTTTAGAAAAGTTCACATCCTATCATATCAAACAAAATAGTGTTTTAGATCCCCCCCTTTTTTTACCCTGATTAAAAACATCAAGTAAAAAAAGCCCCTAATAGAAAAAATCTCGCAGGGCCTTTCATCAATTTTGTTACCTCTCTATAACAAACCAGCTCTTAATATATTTGTTACTCAACTATCATTACAGCTATAATGCCAGGAACATTTTCAACTAACATTGTTTCAATTCCTTCTGTTATTGTAACATCAATGGCACTACAACCCACGCATGCACCAAGCATCTTAACATAGACAATACCATCTTCAACATTGAGAACTTCAATATCTCCACCATCTCTTTGTAAGTATGGCCTAACTTTGTCAATTAGTTCTAATACTTGTTTTTTTGTATCATCCATTTTTTTCATTTTCCTTTTTGTTTTTTATTCTTTTTAAAATGTAATGTGCACAGTTAACTTGACAAGATTCATTTAAGTAGTCAGGGATTCTCTTAAATCCCCTAATGCTTTTAGCATCAGAATTAAAACCCTTAATTCTGAGCTTCTCAGAAGACATGTCTCCTACTAGATAAGTGTAGCGATCAAAAGCAACATCGACATATCTTTCTTCGAAAGCTTCTAGTACAAAAGCTTCCCGGTAATTCTTAATTATTTCAAATTCTCCAAACTTTGTCTTAACAATCATTTTTCTACCTCTTTTAGTAAAATAACAGCTTCAGCAGCGATCGCTTTTTTTTCTCCAATCGCATCCATTTTTTCGTAAGTGGTTGCTTTTACGCTAATATTTTTTTCTTCTATTTTTAGTATTTTAGCTATACTTTGTCTAATATCCTTAATAAAAGGATTTAGTTTAGGCAACTCAGCATAGATAGTTGAATCAATGTTTCCAATTTCATACCCTTTTTCTTGCATCATTTTGTATATTGTTTTTAAGATCACACTTGAGTTTAGTCCTTTATTGGTTTCATCGGTATCGGGATATATTGTACCTAAATCTCCCAAACTAAGTGCTCCTAAAATCGATTCAGCAATAACATGTAGTAAGACATCAGCATCACTGTGACCCAATAACCCTTTTTCATAAGGGAGTGTAACTCCTCCTAAGATCAAAGGTCTATCATCAACTAGTTTATGAATATCAAAACTATGTCCAATCCGCATTACACACTCCTTTTTTAAATGGTTTTTCAAAAATAACATATCTTTTTGATAAGTTATTTTTAAATTTTCTTCTTCGTTATAAACCACAAAGATCTTTTCATTTGGGTAACTCACTTGATATAAAGAAATATCATCATCATATTTGGAATCGCTTTTTAGATATGCTTGTTTAATTTTTTCAGTTAAAAAAGCTTGGGGTGTTTGTGCTAACAAATAATTTTCTCTATTTAGACTAACCAATCCATTTTCATTATTTAGTTTAAGCGCATTTGTTACTTGTTGTGCTAAGAGAACGGCATCGTGAATATGGAGGGCCTTTTCAACTTCTGAAATAGCTTTTTCAGATATTAATGGCCTTGCTGCATCATGGATATAAACATAAGGAGTTTGAACTTCTTTTAATCCATTTTTCACGCTTTCTCCTCGTGTTTTCCCACCCAAAACCACTGTTACATCAGATGTGACATATTGTTTAATTTCTTCAATATCACTTTTTGAGCAAACAAGTATAATTCTAAACTTTAGCCGCGAAAACGTCTCTACACTGTAGAGAAAAATCGGCTTTCCGTTTATCTTGTATAATACCTTTGATTTTTCCAGTTTTGCTCTACTGCCAGAACCGGCAGCAACAATTAACGCAGTATTCATATGCACCTCTAAAATAATTAAGACCCTATATCTTTATAATAACATCCGTTTGTATTAAACTGCGGATTTTCAGCAATCTTTAATGCCTGGGTTGCTGCTGTATACAGTTGATGCTCATCACTCGCATCACTTCCACCAATAGCAATACCAGCAAAGACTTCAAGTTCCGCACTCAATGAACCGTACTGCATTTTTAGATTCAAAAACTTTGGAGTTGACTTGATGCCTGAATTCAAAATTTCCATTTTTCTTGGATCGGTAACCGTGATCGCGAACTCAATTCCTGATATTCTAAAGATGCTACCATTTTCAGTAACAAATGTTGCCCTCATTTTTTTAATATATTCCGCCATTAACATATTACCAACTTCACGACCGTGCATCTCATTAATCTTAGGCATATTTTTTAACCTGATAACAACTAGTTGGAAATAACGGTTATTGTTAAATAGTTTATGCATTGAGACAAGCATATCATTGTGATCTTTTAGTTTGTCTAGTTCATCAATGTTGCTAGCTAGATAGTGTTTTGTTTTCATTGGGTTTAGCGTACCCATAATAATTGAACTGTTAGCATCTTCAAACAGGCGAGATCCCTTTTCCCTAAACCAGGCGTATTGCCCGTCAATCATAATCCTAAAAGATGTTGAATACTGTTTTTTATTCATTGTTAAATCGCCTAAGAGGGCTAAATACTTCTTTAAGTCATCCGGTTGTATCAATCTTCTAAAATCTGTTAGGTCTAGATTGTTATCTGGTAATCCCAACATTTCAACTAAAGCATTAGATGCCCAAATAGTTCTTTCATCTAGATCAATATAGAATAATCCTTCTCCGCTAATATCTAGTGTGGCAATAAATTTATGCCTAATGCTCTCTAGTTCTCCGCTGCGTTGTTTTAACTCTCTTTCAACTGCTAATAAGTCAAAGTCTGTTTTCTTTTCTCCAACACAAATTCGTCCCTTATATTTACCAAGAGCATAAACTGGCTGCATGATCATATGTAGGATAACTTGGTCTCCGGCAAAGTTTAAAAACGATAACTCTTGTGTTTCACTGTCTCCTTGTTTAGCTGTTTTCCTATAGTTCGCATAGTGATTTTCTAATGCTCTATTATTTAAGTCTTTCCCGTTTAGCTTTGTTATTCTAATTGATTTATTGAAGATGTTAAACAACTTTTTCCCAATTACTTCTTCTTTATCTAAATTCAATTCTAATAAAACGCTGGCAGACATATCTTTAATCCGTTCCTTAGCATCTACTACATAATATGCATTCCATCTACTGTTTTTAATTGACTTAACAAATAATTGATAATGATTGGCCTTAAGAATAGCTGTCTTAAACGCTGATTGTAAAACCAAGAAAAAGATAGCATACATTAAAAAATTAAACCAAATATAGATTTGCACATATTGTGGGTCATTAATAATAATTTGCTCATAAATAACAAAAACCATAACTGCAACTGCAATGTTAAAAAAAGCAATCACCAAACGGTTTTTTAGAACCTTCTCGCTTTGGATGCTTTGGGTCACGATTAAAAATAAAGTAAACACTGTAATTATTAAAGGATATATTGGATGTTGCAGCATATAATCACCACTCTATAGATTTGGAAGTATGTAGGCTAGGAAGATAATAAGGCCAGTAACAACAAAAGATGTGACATAGACTACCCACTTATTCTTATTACAAAAAACATACATTTTTTCAGCAACGCTTTTATTAGCGAATGCTCTTAAGGGATTAAAGATGTATAATAAAATTTTATTGATCATATCATCCTCATTTCATAAACATACTAATATATTCCATCAGTTTGTCTCTTTCATTGATTTTGAGCATAATTCCTTCAATACATAAAGATATTCTACCTGTTTCTTCAGAGACGATAATTGTTAGACTATCTGTAATCTCACTAATCCCTAGCCCAGCTCGATGCCTAGAGCCCATCGTTTTATCATAGTTTTGATTGTCAGATAAGACAAAGTATGCACCAGCACACAAAATATTATCTCCTCTAATAATAACTGCTCCATCATGCAAAGGCGTATTAGGGGTAAAAACATTGATAAGTAGTTCCTTTGAGACTTCACTATTCATCATAATAGCTCTTTCAGAAAACTGATCAAGTGTATTATGTTTTTCAATTGTTATTAAAGCTCCTATTTTATGACTAGCTAAATACATTGTTGCATCTAATATGTTATGTTTAGTCTTTTCGCTACCCATAACAAGCTCTTCATTTCTCGAATCCGCTTTCCAAATTATTTCAAGCGACCTTCTAATGTCTGGTGCCATAATAATTATTAACATTACCGGCATCCATTCTGCTAGATAAACTAAAACAGGTTTGCTAACTAATAGATCAAGCGTGTTTGCGACATACGCAAGCATATAAACAAACAAAAATGAAAGAGAGATACTCAACATTCTTTTGTTGCTTATCAAAACTTTAACAATAAAAAAGACTAATATCCACACAAAATAAGCATCTATTATAATTTTCCAAATTGGGATATCAAATAACATGTCTTTTCACTCCTTTTTTATTAATTATATTATATCACATTAAACATTCGATATAAAGATAATATCTGTTTGTGTTTTGCTAAGCAAACATATATAATAACAATAGAACAACAATAAATGTGCTTATACTGATTTTTAGGAGATGTGCTGAAATGAATAATTTTATATAAGTAATTAATAGACATCTAACCACTAGT
>CAZDCS010000022.1:0-13168 GCA_964504015.1 uncultured Mariniplasma sp.
AAAGTTAATAAGTTTTAGTGATAGTTGATGGGTTTATTTGGAGAACACCTAAAATATAAATAAAAGTTGTTATTATATAAACAAATGAGGTCAGTAACAACCCTTTAATTAGTGATGAAGGTATAAAATCAATATTCTCATATTCTCCCCATAAGATAATAAGAGGCTCAAGTTGACTTGAAAATAAAACGAAGGCAACAGCTGTTACAAAAAGAATGATCAGCAAAACAATGATATTTTGCAAAACTAGTGTGATAGCCATTTTCTTCTTGGAATAACCAAGGATAACAAGCCTTGCATGGGTACTTTTCATTTGTCCTAATAAGAGAAGAGAATGATTGAAAATAGCGAAAGAAAAGCAGATAAGAACAGCTACTAAAATAATCATCACCAAATCCTCAGCTCTTTCTAAAGAGATTATTCTTTTAGAAATAAGTTCGTTAAAATCGATAACATAGATCAAATTTTCACTATATTCAGATATTAAGTTGTTTTTAAGCGTATGTGTGTTTTCTGATGCAACTACTAAAATTGAGTTGTGGCTAATATCATTAAACTCAGGCAAAACTCCAATGTTAATAAAGGCGATATTGGAGAATTCTTTTTGAAAAAAGCCGCCAATCTCAAATTCAATATTTGTAAACTCAGGATTTAGATCTAGATTTATAGTTTCACCAATCTCTAAGTCAAATAAATAGTGATACCTAATAGGAAGTAAAATAATCGGGTTATCGGTTCTAGCTAAAGAATCCAGGGAGGCGGTATCAAAAGACAATGAAAAAAAGTTGTGAATCACATTGTGATCAATTGACACTATAGTCTCCAGACTTTGCGAGATGTCAGAAAAGCTAACACCTTTATATAGTCCAACTCTAGCTACATGTTTAACATCGCTTAATTGAGATATTTCACTGTAGATATCATCATAGCCGCTTGTGAAATTGGTTAAAGCAAAATCAGCAGTTATCTCATTTCTAAGAATATTAGTTCTTTCAGTCATATGGTCATCAACTAAAAAGAGCAAGAAAATACTCATTGAACAAAGAATAAAAACAGTTATAAAATGATAAAATGAAGTTTTAGAGAGCAGTATTTTAAGATATAAGTAGAGCGAACTATTACTCTTAATCCCCTTTAAAATTTTTGGAGTATAATAAATTAAGAGAAATGAGGAACAAAATAAAACGATAAAAATCAGTGCTGATTGTATTACTGGAGTGATTTCATTAGTCACTTGATGAAAAAAGTTTATTTTTAAAACTAAGTAACTGATTATAGAAGTGATTAGAAAAATTGAGATAGGAAGTATTTTAATCTTTTTCTCGACTCCAATATCTTTTGATTGTTCAATTGGTGAGCGCCTATTAAATGATAAAAAATAATAAACTGATGTGAATACTCCAAGTAAAAATGTAACTGCAAAGCTATATGCAATTATTGATAAACTAAGTGTGTAAGAAGAGAAACTAATGATTGAAGCTAGTCCAACAGCAAAGACAGTGTTTACTAAATAAATCGAAAATATAAAAGATATTAAAAAGAAGAGCAATAGCTCAATAGCGATAACTCCATATGAGAACTTGCTGCGCCCACCAAGAATACTATTAATTGCGAAAATCTTTTTTTTATCTTCGAAGTATAACGCAAATGTTGTTTGCAAAACAATTAGTAGCGCTACTAAAATAATACTTATGATTAGGTTGAAGACAGCGATATTTCGGTCTATCAATTGATTGACAGCTATCTCATCAATTGCTTTATCAAATTCTAGATTAGAAAATCCATCGATACTTGCAACAGCATCCATTGCATCTGAAATAGAGATATTATCAACTACACTAAAATAAATTTTGTTGGCTAAATTTGGAAAAATAAAAGAAGGAAGTCTAGGAAAGAAAAAAGAAAGAGATGCTTCTTTGTTTAAATAAATTGCATTATGCTCAAATAAACCACCATCTTGGATGATTCTAACGACAATTACATCTTTAACACCTTCCCCACCAAAAAGCGAAATTGTATCATTAATAGTTAGGTTATATAGCTGAGCCAGACTGCTTGTTATAATAACTTCGTTGGATCCGATTTCAGCATTTGGATAGTCAAAGGGGTTTGCTATTTTAGCAAAATCAGCAAGCGATGATGAAAATGAGCGAACATAGGTTTTATTTCCGTTAATTTCGATTAGTGAATTTGTTTCAAAAAAGATAGCGTAATCATTGATGATACCATCTAGTGTAGAGGAATCACTAAGCGGACGGACCGAAAAAAAACGAGTATTGCTATTATGACTTGCTGACATTGAAAAATCAACATTTCGATATCTGTTTTCCAACTCATCATAAAAATAGGACCTCGTAAAAGAAGGAGCAGCAAATGCTAATAATAAAGCTGAAAACAAAAAAATAAAATTGATGATCATAAGTAGGGAGCGCAGTTTAAAACCAATGATATTTTTATAAGCGAAACGTAGTGAAAAACAAAACTTAACGATTGTTTTTTTCATCGCTAATCACTTTCCCATCTAACATGTGTAATGTTCTAGTTCCAAAAGATGTAGTGTCCTGATTATGCGTAACCATTATAATAGTCTTGTTGTATTTGATATTTAGTTCCTTAAAAAGATTCATAATAGCAATGCCGCTTTTATAATCTAGACTACCAATAGGTTCATCAGCAAAGATGATTTTAGGGTCATTAATAAGGCATCTTGCAATAGCTACTCGCTGTTGCATTCCGCCTGATATTTGAGCAGGGTAATAATTGCAGTACTCTTTCATACCAACGGTATCTAGAATACCAAATATTTCCTTTTTATTCTTTTGTTTGCCTAATACTGCAGCTAATAAGACATTTTCATAAACCGTTAGGTTAGGTATTAAGTTATAAAATTGAAAAACATAGCCAATATCTTGCGATCTTAGCTGTGCTGTTTCTTTATCAGAATATGTTTTTAACTCTTTGTTAAAAATTGAGACACTTCCTTTTGTATATGGTTCTAGTCCACCTAGTACGTAGAGCAATGTTGTTTTACCTGAACCAGAGGGACCACAAATAGAGATAAATTCCCCATCAGCAACAGAAAAAGAAATACCTTTTAAAACTTGGGCTAGTATTTTGCCGTTTTGGTAGTCTTTTATTAAATTTTTAACTTCAATTTGGCTCATAAGTACCACACTTTCAATTCCATTATATCACAATGAAAAGCTCTAGATATATGAAAAAGGCTACTAGGGAACTGTGCTTGTGTTTTAAAGCGAGATTGAAAGAGGGGTTTTAAAACAAAAAACACCGACTTTAGTCAAATACAACTAAAGTCAGTGTTAATATGTTTTAACTTATTGTTTTATCTATGTTTTGCATGAGGAAACAATAAAACATCTCTAATATTTGGTGTATTAGTTAATAACATAACAAAACGATCAATTCCAATACCTAGGCCGCCGGTTGGAGGCATTCCGTATTCTAGAGCCTCAATATAGTCAATATCCATTCCGCTAGCTTCATCATTGCCCAAAGCGGATTCCTTTAATTGGTTTTCAAACCGTTGTCTCTGGTCAATGGGGTCATTAAGCTCATTAAAAGCATTTCCGTATTCACTACCCATAATAAAGACTTCAAAACGGTCGGTAAATCTTGGGTCTTCTTTATTTTTTCTAGCTAAGGGGCTAATTTCAAGAGGATGTCCATAAATGATTGTTGGTTGAACAATAGTGTCTTCGACAAATTGTTCAAAGAAAGCTTCAATAATATGGCCAATAGCATAATGCTTTTCGATTTTAACTCCATGTTTTTTAGCGAACTCTTTAGCCTCATCTAAGGTCATATGTTGCCAAAAATCAACTCCTGAGAACTCTTTAATAGCATCGACCATATGCCAACGTTTCCAAGGGGCTTCCATATTGATAGTTTGGTCATTAAATGTTAATTCATAAGTTCCTAGTGTTTTATAAGTCACAGTAGAAAGACAGCCTTCGAAAAGATCCATCATATCTGACATATCAGCATAAGCTAAATATGCTTCAACTGTGGTAAATTCAGGGTTATGTGTAGCATCAATACCCTCATTACGGAAAAGTCTTCCTATTTCATAGACGGCTTCCATCCCGCCAACAATTAAGCGTTTTAGTGGTAGTTCAGTTGCTATTCTTAAGTAAAAGTCCATATCTAAAGCGTTATGATGAGTCACAAAAGGACGAGCAGAAGCTCCACCTAAAATGCTGTGTAAAATAGGCGTTTCGACTTCAATAAAGTTCTTGTTGTCAAAAAAATGTTGAAATTCTCTAATTATTTTAGGTCTAAGGTAAGCAACCCTTCGTGCCTCTTTGTTAACGATAAGGTCAACATAGCGACGACGCCTAGCCTCTTCTTTATCTTGGAGACCGTGATGCTTATCAGGAAGAGGGCGGAGTGCTTTTGTTAAATGCGTAAACTCAGACGATTTGATTGTTAAAGCGTCAGTTTTAGTTCTAAACAAAATGCCCTTAATACCAACAAAGTCTCCCAAATCAGACATTTTAAAGATTTCATAAGCAGATTCACCAATCTTATCTTGCCTAACATAGACTTGGATTTGACCATCTCGATCTTGGATATTCATAAAACCAGCTTTACCTTGACCTCGTTTAAGCATAATACGCCCAGCAATAGATACTTCAATGTTCTTAGCTTCTAATGTAGCAAAATTATCATTTTGGTACATGTCAAAAATCTGTTTGCTAGAATGTGTTCTGATATATTTTTGACCAAAGGGGTCAATCCCTCTTTTTCTTAGTTCGTCAGCTTTTTTACGGCGAACTATTTGTTGTTCTTTTAACTCTTCTTGATACATATAGTTTCTCCTATTTAAGTATTTAGTGAAAAGAAAACGGCCAATAAAGCTAAGGCCGTTTTTCTTCTTCTAAGAGATCATACATTAGCTGGTCTCTTTTAAGTTCCAGGCTTACAACTCTCACTTTTATTGTTTTTCTCCCTAGATAGAGGGTTAACACATCATTTTGCTTTACAGTTGTTGAAGGTTTAGCGATTTTACCATTAATTTCAACTTTGCTTTTTTCGGCAGCTTGTTTTGCTACAGTTCTGCGTTTAATGATTCTTGATACTTTTAAATACTTATCAAGTCTCATCGTTAGACTCATCTTGTTTATCCCACCAAGATAATTTTTTTGTTTTAACGATTTCTTCAATATCTGATTTATTTAATGTTTCAACTTTAATCAAGTATTCAGCAATTAAATCGAGGAGATCACGATTACTTGAAATAATTTTTTTAGCTGATTCGAAACAATCAGTAATAATATGTCTTACCTCTTTATCGATTTCATGGGCAACTTGGTCAGAGAAATTCTTTTCTTTAAAGTAATCTCTACCTAAAAAGACATTTCCACCACTGCTTTCATACTGGATTGGACCTAGATCACTCATTCCGTATTCTGCAACCATCGCTCTAGCGATTTTAGTAGCAAGTTGAAAATCGTTATATGCTCCTGTTGTAACAGTATCAAAAACTATTTCTTCGGCTACTCGACCACCAAGGTATGAAGTAATGCGTGCGAGAAGGCCTTTTTTTGTCTCAAGAAACTTTTCGACTTCAGGAGTCATCAGGTTATATCCCCCAGCATTTCCCCTAGGGATAATAGTCACTTTTTGAACAACATTAGCATCCTTTAACTTTAACCCGATAACTGTGTGACCTGCCTCATGATATGCAACAGTTCTTTTTTCTTCAACAGAATATTTACGGCTTTTTTTAGCAGGACCCATCATAACGCGATCAATTGCCTCATCCATATCAGGTTCAGAGATTACAGTACGGTTATCTCTTGCTGCTAGAAGAGCTGCTTCATTTAACAGGTTTTCAATATCGGCACCGCTAAATCCAGGGATACGCATTGAAAAATCATTGAACTTGATTTTAGGGTCAAGCTTTTTATTTCTAGAATGTACTTTTAAGATTGCTTCACGACCTCTGACATCAGGCAAATTAATAGTGATTTGGCGATCAAAACGACCAGGACGCAACAATGCAGGGTCTAATACGTCAGGGCGATTGGTTGCTGCTATCATAATAATCCCCATATTGGCGGTAAAACCATCCATTTCAACTAAAAGTTGATTAAGTGTTTGTTCACGTTCATCGTGTCCACCACCAACACCAGCTCCACGTTGACGTCCAACAGCATCAATTTCATCAATAAAAATAATACATGGTGAATTTTCTTTAGCAACTTTAAATAAGTCACGAACTCTTGAAGCACCAACACCGACAAACATCTCAACAAAATCAGAACCAGAAATAGAGAAGAAGGGAACATCAGCTTCGCCGGCAACAGCGCGAGCAATTAATGTTTTACCAGTACCCGGAGAACCCATTAAAAGGACTCCTTTAGGGATTCTGGCCCCCATATCAAGATATTTCTTTGGGGACTTTAAGAAATCGATTAATTCTAGCATTTCTTCTTTTTCTTCATCACAACCAGCGACATCTTTAAAGGTTATCTTTTTTTCACGGTTTAGTTTAGCTCTATTTTTAGCGAAGTCAAAAGCTTTGCCATTTTGCCTATTTGCGTTTTTGAAAATAATGAATAGAATAACTAAAACAAGCGCAATTGGGATTAAGTTAATTAACACAGACCAAAACGTTAATCCTGATCTAGCAATGATAGCGGTTGTCCCGCCATAAGACTCTACGGTGATTAATATTGCTTGAGCATCATCGATTCGCATTACTCTTTCAAAGCTAGCGATGCCGTTATATAAGTTTTTGTGAACTTCATAAATCTCCCCGCTAACTTTCACAAGGTCGTAATTATCGCCACCAACTAAGGTGTATTCAATTGATTTTATATGTTCTAAAGATGCGGCAGTTTGGATTTGAGCTATTGTTAGCTCTTGGACCTCACCCTCTAGTGCTGTACGAAGAAACAAAAACACACCTACGATAACAATAAGTGTAAATAGCATTATTAGATAATCTGGTTTTTTACGGATAGGTCTTTTAATTGGTTTTTTTGGGCCTTTATTCATGTAGGCACCCCCTTAATGATTGTATACTTCTGGTTTTAAAACGCCTACATAAGGTAGGTTGCGATATATTTCTTCATAGTCTAGTCCATAACCAACAACGAAAGCCTTTGGTATGGTAGTTCCAACATAATTGGGTTTATAGGGTCTAAGTCTACCTTCAGGTTTATCAAGAAGAGTAACGACCTTAACTGAACTTGCTCCTCGGTGTTTGAAAAGATTTACAATTGTCGTAATAGTGTTTGCTGTATCTATAATATCTTCAACAATTAAAACATCTCGATCTTTGATTGTGATATCGAGGTCCATTTTAATATTGACATCACCAGAAGACGAAATACCTCCATGATAACTACTAACTGACATGTAAGCCATGTCAAAGTTAAGGTCAATTTGTCTTGCTAAATCAGCCATAAAAGGCATGCAGCCTTTCAGTAGACCTACAAGCAAAGGTTTTTTTTCTTTGTAGTCGATAGTCAGTTGTTTGCCTAGGTTTTTGGTGATTAAAGCTATTTCTTGTTCAGATACAAGAATTTTTGCGATATCATTATGCATTTTAAGCTCCTTTTATTTTGAAATATAGGGTTTCATTATTTCCTAGTGTTTGATTTTTATAATGGTTTTCAACCCAAAGTACAGTGTTGTTGTTATCGGTTAACAACCAAAGTTTCCTTCTTTGTTCATTAGGGACTTTTTGATCAATAAGAAGTTTTTTGAGTTTCTTATGTCCGTAATCATAAGTTAATAAGTCACCATCTTCGCGATGTCTTATCCACAAAGGAAACGCTAATTTATTATAACATAATTTCATAAAATGAGTAGTTTCTGCGGTCAATTTATGGGAAAATGTGAAAATAGCCACATTTTCTAAATCGTTATCTCCTTCTACAACTTTAATTCTAATATTTTTTATCGGGGTTATCGGCTGTATATAAGCGTTGTTATATGACTTTATGAATTGATGGTTACTGCTGAGTTTGTATGTTTGATTAGGTTTATTAGAGTGTAACATCTTCTTAATTTTTCGGATTGTTTCACTAGTTAGAGTAAGCTTATAGTGCTCGATAAGATAAGCGATAATATCGTCTTGTATCACAGGGTCATATTTCTTGTATTTATCAATGTTGACAGACATATCCTTTTTTACTAATGACTTGGAAGTTTCTCTTATATAGTTAAAGGCATTTGTGATTTGGTGATGATAGTGTTTAATTTGATCAAGCAATTGCTCATTTTCTTGTTTCATAACAGGAATTACCGCATGACGATACCTGTTGCGCAAAAAGTAGTTTTCTTCATTTGACCGGTCTACTAAGTATTTAACATTATGCTTTAGTGCATAATCAATGATTTCTTGTTTAGTTGTAAAAAGAAAGGGTTTAATATAGGTGTATGAGGCATCAGAATGAATTAACTGCATACCAGAATAACCAAGTAGATTGCTACCTCTAGTTAGTTTTATTAAGATATTTTCAAATAGATCATCTAAGTGATGTGCAGTTAAAATATAGGGTGTCTGATAGATTGTAGCAACTTCATTTAAGTAGTAATTGCGCATATGGTGCGCTTGATGATGGAAGTTACCGCTTTTGATTTTAATGGTGTAATAATGGAAAGGTATTTCATGAGTGAGGCAGTATGCCTCAACTAAGTCTTTTTCAATAACAGATTCCTTGCGTTTCAAGTGATTGAAATGAACAACGACAAGTTTAAAAGGACTGTTTAAAAATAGAGATAGCATAACCATAGAATCAATACCACCGCTTATGGCTAGAATTAATGTGCTTTTGGGTTTGATTTTCAATTTTCTGTTTAACATTGAGATGATTTGCTTCATAGTGATACCTCTTTCACATAAATATTATAACATGTGTTTTAGCTATCGATATTAAAATATGATATAATGTCTTAGGAATAAAGGAGTTGGATATATGCTAATATTAGCAAGTAAATCGCCAAGAAGAGAAAAACTCTTAAAGGATGCGGGTCTTGACTTTGTGGTTATGCCTAGCAATATTGCTGAAAAAACCGATAAAGATTTGAAACCGTCTGATCTAGCTTTAGAACTTTCTAGAATGAAGGCTAGCTTTATAGCAAAAAAACATCCAAAAGACACTGTAATTGGAGCAGATACAATTGTTGTCTTAGAGGGGCAATCTTTAGGCAAGCCTAAGGATGGCAAAGAGGCTTATAAAATTTTAAAATCACTTTCAGGTGAGACGCATCGAGTTTATACTGGTGTCACAATTATTAAAGGTGATCAAATGCATTGTTTTGTCTCTTTGGCAGAAGTGACAATGAAGAAGTTAAGTGATATTGAGATAATGAAATATATTGAAACCAAAGAGCCAATGGATAAAGCGGGAGCATATGGTATTCAAGGAGTTGGTGGGAGCTTAGTGGATCACTATAAAGGGGATTTTTTCACAATTATGGGTCTGCCGATTAAAGAGTTACTTAAGGCGTTAAAGCAGTTTTGATTCGTTTTTGGTAAAATAAAAAAGGAGAAAAAATCCTTTTTATTTTATTTGAAATCAGCTATTTTTTCTTGCGCTTACTTTTAATTTCTAGTAATTCAGTTTGCGTGAATAAATGCTTCTTATGACAAAAATGGCATTCTATTTCTGCTTTCTTATCTTCATTTATTAATAGGTCCATCGTCTCATTATCTAGTGCGGATAATGACTTGCTAAAGCCGTATTTAGAACAATTACACACGTAGGATATAGATTGTTTTTTTAAGATTGATTCGGTTTTATTGGCTAAGAGGGACAAGATTTGTTCAGGTGTTTTTTTATCGTTAATCAAGGAAGATAGTGGAGGGATGTCGCTAATTATTTTTTCTAGTTCTACAATTGTTTCCTCGCTTACACCAGGCATTAGTTGTAATATGTAGCCCCCGCTTGCTAAAACACTTTGATCGGTACCTATTAAAACACCGACACCAACTGAAGAAGGGATTTGTTCACTAACAGTAAAGTAATAAGTGAAATCATCACCTATTTCTCCTGATTGTAATTTAGTAGAAGAAGTAAAAAGATTTTTTAAATTAGAGTCCCTAGTGACAAAGAGGAACCCATTTCCTATAGCTGCCCCAACATCAAGTTTATTTTTATAGCTATCATTTTGAGTTTTAAGATAGATATGAGGATTAGATATCTCACCTCGAACCTCACCATTAGGGTGTGCTTCAACTAATAGAAGACCTAGAGGCCCATCTCCTTTTATTTTAATCGTGATGCGCTCACCCTCTTTATGCATGAGTCCCATCATTGCACCAATAGTTAAAAGTCTGCCAAAAGCTGCTGTAGCAGTAGGCCAAGTACCGTGCAGTGATCTAGCTTTATCAACAAGAGTTGTTGATGAAGCTACATATATTCTTACTGTTTTATTATAGGCATTAGCAATTAAAGCGTAATCTTTCATATGATATCCCCTTTCAACACATATTGTAGCACAATTGCATGTTTTTCAATCATATGATACAATAAATCGGGAGAATTATATGAGTTTTAAAATCGGAAACATTAAAATTGAAAATAAACTTGTTTTAGCCCCAATGGCTGGAGTATCAAACAGCCCTTTTCGTGTTATAACAAGAAAGTTAGGTGCGGGGTTAGTTTTTTCAGAAATGGTATCAGATAAAGGGTTGCTGCATAAAAACGAAAAAACATTGAGCTTTCTTCATATGGTCGATAATGAAAAACCGTTAGCCCTACAAATTTTCGGCTCTGATCTAAGCTCAATGGTTTCGGCTGCTATTTACATAGATAAGCATACTAATGCCGATATTATCGATATTAATATGGGTTGCCCTGTGCCAAAAGTAGCCATTAGATCGCAAGCAGGATCAGCGTTGATGAAAAACCCAGAGTTAGTCTACGAACTTGTTTACTCAATTGTAAATAGTGTTGATAAACCTGTTACAGTTAAAATTAGAACCGGTTGGGATGATAACAGTATCAATGCTGTTGAAATAGCTAGGATAATTGAAAAAGCTGGAGCTAGTGCAATCTCGATTCACGGACGCACTAGAGCTCAAGGATATAGTGGGTTTGCCAATTGGGATATTATTAAAGATGTTAAACAAAGTGTTAAAATCCCCGTTATTGGAAATGGGGATGTTGTTGATGGTATAAGCGCTAAAAAGATGCTTGAATATACGAAATGTGACGCAGTTATGATTGGAAGAGCGGCGATGGGGAACCCTTGGATATTTAGAGAGATAAACGCCTTTCTAAAAGATGAGAAAATATTAGAAAGACCAACAAATAAGGAAATTAGAGATATGATGGTTCAACACTTAAATTCCTTAGTTGAGTTGAAGGGTGAACATATAGCTTGCTTAGAGATGAGAAGTCACGGACCTTGGTATCTAAAAGGAATCAAATATGCTTCAACATTAAGGAAACAACTATCTCTTGCTAAGACTAAAGAACAAGTCATCGGCTATATTGATGAGTTTTTCAATTAAAAGGTAGTTGTTAATAAATTCCAAAGTGATAATTTAAAAAAATAAGATAAAACAAAAAGGTGGGGACTCCCAAGAGAACAACCACCTCACTTCAATGATTCAAATTATTAAGGTCTTTTTTTACTTAGTCCTTGACATAGGGTACACATTACCATAAGAGATCATCGCCTTTTTGTTTTATCTTTAATCACTAATAACCAGTATTGTTGTCATGAGGTCTTTAGCTAAGTAAGGGTTACCTATAAATCAATAATAAACTCTTGATAAAAAATGATTTGTTCTGGTGTTAGTATTGCTTTAACATAGGTGCCATCTGCTTCATACCTTGTCTCTAAAACAGTGTTGTTTTCTTTTATAGAAGAATAGATCTGACCGTGATCAAAGGGGATTTTTAATAAACTAATCTTTCGATCTTTATTGATATGAGCATAAATAGCATCGATAAGATCATCAATATTTTCAAGCGTGCGGTTTGAGACAAAAAGGTAATCTTCAGAAAGTAAAGGGATTGAAAAAGCAATCTCTTTTTTTGTTAAAACTAAAATTCTTTCAACGTGATCTGCCTTAATAGATTGTAAAACACTTTTAGTGACATCTATTTGCAAAGGGTTGAAATATGCCCCATCAACGACATGTATCAATAAATCGGCTGTTGTTAAATCACTTAAGGTTGTTTCAAATGAACGGACTAACTCATGGGGAAGTTTTGAGATAAAACCGACTGTATCAATTAAAATAAAAGGAGGGTAATTACCCTTTTGGAGCCGTTTAGTCTTAGTGTCTAGTGTAGCAAAGAGCATGTCCTTTTCTAAAACAGGATCTGATTTGTGTCCAAGAACGCTAGATAATGAATTCATTAAAGAGGATTTTCCGGCATTTGTATACCCTACTAAAGCGATAACGGGAATGCGGTTTTTTATTCTTTTTTGCCTACTTATTTGCTTTTCAGTCTGGATTTTTTGTAATTCTCTTTTAATTAAAGAAATATCATTTAGTAATCTCCTGCGGTCTAACTCAAGTTTTGTTTCGCCTGGTCCCTTAGCGTTGTATGTCCCACCACCTTGTCTTGATAATGAACTTCTCATTCCGACTAGACGCGGCAATAAATACATCTTTTGAGCAAGCGAAACCTCTAGAACAGCCTCTTTAGTAGTTGCTCTTTGCGCGAAAATAGATAAGATTAAGAAACTCCTGTCAATTACTTGAATATCCAGTTCCTTTTCTAAATTTTTGATTTGTGCAGGTGATAATGTGTCATCAAAAATCACGATATCAATCGCTAAAATCTCGATTATTTTTTTAATCTCAGCAACTTTACCGCTCCCGATATAGTATTTAGGAGAAACTGTTTTTGCGTTTTGAAGTATTTTGTCTTTTGTCTTTATTTGAAGCGCTAGAGCTAATTGCTCTAGTTCGTCGAGGGAATCTTGTGTTTCTTCAGTGGTCTCTTTGTAACTAAGACCGATTAGTAATGCTTGGTCCATATTTGCCTCATATTTTCTCTATCTGTTGATAGTTAGAACCAGTTGCTAAGACTTTAACAAAGTAGGGTCTAAAATTATTAACCGATTCACACAAAAAGTGATTTATACTGCGTGATACGTAAAAATCTTTGTGTGACTAGTGGTTAGATGTCTATTAATTACTTATATAAAATTATTCATTTCAGCACAT
>CAZDCS010000023.1:0-13119 GCA_964504015.1 uncultured Mariniplasma sp.
AAAATCTTTGTTTTCCCAGTGTTCACTCTTAGACCAATAAAAAGAAAATAACAAGCTAGCGTTATTGCTAGATAGCTACGAATCAAATCTAGCCTCAAATTGTACCCAACCACTAAAACCAAGCAAATACTAGTAACTGTTACTAAAATATAGTAGAACTGCTCTTTTTGTTTTTTCATAAACTAATCTCTTACTTAGCGGTTAATTTAAACTTCTGCGCTAAAATCAATGTTTGCAACCTCAATTACTGTTAACAAGTTATCTCTTAGTTCAAAATAACCCTTTTCATCTAAGACTTTAAAGCTACGTCTTCCCCTATTTACGTTAAGAACAATGTGTATCTCATTTTCAACAACACTCAAAAAACTAGCCATAGCCTTCACTTTCTGGCGTATTTCGCCAAATTGACGGTAATATTTAGCAGATAGTTCCGTTTCATTTTTTTTAACAAAAACTTTCAGTGGGCTCTTTTTATCGATTTGTGTATAAAGTTTATTGTTGTAGGGACGTCCTGTTGTTCTAAGTTGAAACAATCCATCTGTTTCCTGTTTAATAATAAAATAGTATCCGTCCATAGCAGAAATACTCTTTGGTCCACCCACACGAACATTATCCGTCAAAGAGGTATCATATAACTCAACTAGCGATCCTTGTCTGTTAGTAAATGTTATCTTAGAATAAACCACTTCACTTAAATCTCTTGGGTCAAGAACATTTCCTTTACGATAAAAACCCTTACTTTTAACTTTTGCATCATATTTTAACTCAATTCTTTCATTGTAGGCAATCTCTTCAATAATATTAGGGTACACAAAATTATAAAGAACTTTAGTGCTTGAATAAAACAAAAGTCGATGAATCGTAAAAACAAGCAGGATAACAAACACAACCCCGACTGAAACTCTAATGCCTAGAAAGACATTTCCTTCGATTGGAAAATCAATATTCACCATAACTAAACTAAGACCAATAACAAAGGTAAGAGCTGTTGCTAACCCCCATGTCCACATAACATTTCTTTTCTTTTTAGCTACTAGTTTATTATAGACATCTATTTTTCTTTTTATTAAATAAGTTTCCATTTAAAAGTATCTTAGAGATGATCAACACCATTTTGTTGAACAACTTTAATTTTCCCTTTCCTATTTATATCCAGTATTGTAACACTAGCATTACTAACCTTGTTTTGTTCATAATTATCAAACCCTTCACCAGCTAGTGAGCTTAGCAAGACTTGAATAAATCCTCCGTGTGTCACAATTAAGATATCTTGATCGATGTGTTTAGTTTTAATTTGTTCAAAAGCTTCTAAAACCCGTTTTTCAAACTCTTGTATCGTCTCTCCATCTTCAGGATTAAAAACACTAAAATCAGCCTCATAGTTTTCTTTGATCTCTTCTAGTGTCAACCCTTCCCAAACCCCAATGTTCATTTCTCTTAGTTTTTTAAACATTGTGATTCGGCTTTTTAATTCAGCATTAATTGGATGAGCAGTGTGGACTGCTCTAATCAAATCACTAACATAAATATAATCAATTTTGAGATTGCGAAAATAACTAGCTAGTTTTTTCGCTTGTTTTTTGCCTAAATCCGATAACCCTTCATCGTTCCATCCTTGCAAACGATGCTCTTTATTCCAAAGCGTTTGTCCGTGTCTTACTAGATAGCATTTCATCATATCACCTCTTTTTTTATATTCTTATTAATTTTGATACACTTTCGATAACTGCTGTGTGAGGAAACATATCAATTGGAAGGGTCTCAATTAGTCGGTAATGCTTAAGCAACAACTCTAAATCTTTGGCTAGAGTTGAGGGATTACATGACCCATAGATAATTTGTTTTGGCTTATGTTTTAAAATAGACCTAATTACTTCTTCACCTAGTCCGCTACGCGGTGGGTCAAAAAACAAACAATCGATTTTTGCTAAATTGAGTTTTTGCAACCCTTTGTGAAAATCATCACAAACAACACTAACATTTTTAATCTTATTTGTTTTCAAACTATCAATTGCGCTTTGACATGATGCTTGTTCAATTTCAATCGCATAGACTTTTTTGACGTCATTAGCAATATAATGACTAACTGGTGCACAACCGGCGTAAGCATCGACTACTACTTGGTCTTTTGATAATTGCGCCATTTTCTTCATTGTTAAATAAAACTGGTTTGCTTGCGCATTATTAAGTTGAAAAAAGGCATTTGGCCTGAGTTGAAAACTGAATTCACCAATTTGTTCATCAAGTGTTTTCAAACCATAAAGCAGGTGCATCTGTTTAGTGAAAAAAGTTATTTTCTTGAAATCCTTATTAACAACCTCATAAACAGAAACTATTTCTTTTTGACGTTCAACCAATTCGGCAACCAGTGTTTTTAGTTTTTCATTTCGCGCTAAAACAATAAAACTCACTTGTGCTTGTTGCATTTTTGATGTTCTAACGACTAAAAAACGAACAACGCCTTTTTTAGTTCTTGGATCAAAGCCATCTAATTGATATTTATCCATCAAATCAATAATCGTATTGTTAATTTGATTAATTAGTTTACTTTGAATTGGACAATCTTTAATTTTAATAAAGTGATTTGTCCCTTTAGCATACATCCCTATGTGATTCTTCCCCTTAATCTTTTGAACAGGAAGAGTCGCTTTATTTCGGTAATTTAGCGGATTTTGATCTCTTATTGTTGTTTGAACTAAATTAGCCTGTCCTTTTTGTTTGATATAGCGTGAAAATGCTTGCTTAATAAGTTCTGATTTTTGAGCTAGCGCCTCTGAATAATCAAGATGTTGCAGCTGACAACTACCACAAGCCTCATACACTTCGCAAAATGGTATAACTCTTTTAGGACTTGGTTTAATAACCTTAATAATCTTGGCTATAGCTCGGTTTGGAAAAACAGCAACTACTTCTACTTTAACTAACTCATTAGGCAAAGCATAATCAACAAAAATAGCAAGCCTTTGATAATATCCTATACCCTCGCCATTAATTCTGATTCGTCTTATCTCAACTTCTAATTGCTTCCCTATTGCTAATTCTATCTTCATCTGGCACCTCTCTTACTCCTTCATTTTACCATACTTTGCTGCTTCTCTCAATTTATCATATAACCCAAAAAATTAAAAAAAACAATCCATCTTCTGGATTGCCTTCGTTATTTCCTACTTACTCCTAGAGACATATGAACCATCACTAGTTCTGACGATGATTTTTTCTCCTTGTTCAATAAACATCGGCACCTTAACTAATAAACCCGTCTGCATAATCGCATCTTTCAAAGCATTAGTTTTTGTGTCTCCTTTAACTCCAGGGACTGTCGATTCTACTTCTAAAACAACCTTATCAGGCAATGATACACCTAAGATTTCACTATTATCATAAAACATAACCTCAACACTCAAGCCCTCATAAATGAATTTTAATTCGTGAGCTATTTGCGCTTTTGGAATTTCGATTTGCTCATAGGATTCATTATCCATAAAAACATGCATATCACCATCGATATAAAGATATTGCATCATGTTTTTATCAATTTGAGCGCGAGCGACTTTTGTTCCAGAATTAAATGTATGATCAATAATAGCCCCTGTTCTTAAATTCCTTAGTTTAGTCCTGACAAAAGCGTTACCTTTGCCCGGTTTAACATGCATAAACTCAATCACTGAATAGATATTCCCATCATGTAGAATCGTTTGTCCTGTTTTAAAATCATTTGTGCTTATCATTTTTAGCTCTCTCCTCTTTCATCATTCGATCAAACTCTTCTGATCTCCTGTTTTCAATCGTGTTTATTAAATGGTCAATTCCCTCATAGTAACTTTCAATCTGTTTACCCATAAAACGACCATCAACAACATCATATGTGTAATCTGTTTTTCTGAAATCTTCTCTTTTTTCAATATCAGAAAAATGGACAGCTACTTTTGGTTTCCTAATAAATTCTAGTGCATCGCGTAGCGCAATACTAGTATGAGTATATCCCCCTGGATTTATTATCAAACCATCATATGGCTCTTCAAAAAACTCCTGGACCATTTGAATTAGCTCACCTTCATAGTTTGTTTGATAAAACGTGAAAACTTCATCAGGAAACATCTCCTCTATTTTTGTATAAACGTCCTGCAAAGTCAAAGTCCCATATATTTCAGTGTTTCTTAGACCAATCATATTGAGATTAGGCCCGTTTATTATTAGTATATTCACGATTATTTTCTTGCTTTAATATAGTTTTTGATTACTTTAATTGTTGTTTCAATATCGTAGTTGTTAGAGATAACCGCATCAGCAAAATCTTGATACTGAAAGTATCTTTCATCATATAGTTGTTTTAAAGTTTTTTCTTTTAACAACGGACGATAATAATCAGACTCTAGTCTTTTTGTTATTACATTAAGGTCTGTATCTAGGTAGAACTTTAACCCTTGCATTAAGAATTTATTGTTTTCATCAAAAACAATACCACCACCACAAGAGACAATAATATCATCTTTGACAATGCTTTTTAGTGTTTTTGTTTCTAGTTCTCTAAAATGAGCTTCCCCATCTTTTTTAAATATTTCTTCAACATACATCTGTTTTTGTTTTTCGATAACATTGTCAATATCAACGTAGTCAAAACCCATATCCTTAGCTAAGGCTCTTCCAATCGTCGTTTTTCCAGAACCGGGCATTCCAATTAAATAAATTCTCATCTGTTTATTCGCGTGATAGGTTTTTTTAATCTATCACACTCTCCTTTCCTAAAAATAGTTTTATTTGTGTTAATGCATCTTGATACAAGGTATCACTTAATGCATCAAGTATCAGCGGATTCATTTGATTTTTAAACCATGTTTTTTGTTTTTTTGCAAGTCTTTTACTAGCTTTAACAATTTCTAACCTAGCCTCTTCGAGGCTACATTCTCCTGCTAAATGACTAGCTATTTGCCGGTAGCCAATTGCGTTAACTGGCTGAGAAATATTTTTAACTTCCTTAATAAAACCATCTTTTATTTGTTGGTCTAGGCGACTTATAAGACGTTTTTCTAAGGTGTTTTTGTCAATATCTAGATAAATTATTAAGGCGTCATACAATAAAACATCTTTTTTTGTTTTCAGAGAACGAAGATCCCCTTTTTGAGCTTGCTCTAACGCTCTTAAGAGTCTTCTTCTGTTTTTTTGATCGATTTCGATGTTAGGATCAAGTTTGATTAACTGCTGATAAAGTTCCCCGTTTGTCTGCTCCTGATGTCTTATTTCAAAACTAGAGTCGCTTTTAGTCTCCTTAAATTCATAATCATATACAGCTGCTTTAATATACAAGCCAGTTCCACCGACAATCATCGGTATTTCAATTTTTTCAATTAACGCTCGAGCATCCTTTTGAAAATTATAAACACTATAGGTGTTTATTTCTCTAACCACATCAAGTAAATGATGGGTGATGCCTTGTTTTTCTGATTCTTTGATCTTAGCTGAGCCAATATCAAGACCCTGATAAACTTGAACTGAATCTCCATTAATAATCTCAGCACCTATTTCTTTTGCTAGGCGAATAGAGAGTTCTGTTTTACCTGTTCCTGTTGGTCCGACAATTACAATCACTTTTTTCATGAGACAACCCGTTTAAACATTCTTTCAATATCATAGTGAGTTAGTTTAATAATTGTTGGTCTGCCGTGCGGGCAAGTATAAGGATTAGCACACTGTTTAAGTTTTTGAACAAGCTGTGAAATTTCAGGCATACTTAAGGCTTTATTGGCCTTGATTGCACCCTTGCAACTAATATCTTTTGCAAGATCATCTCGCAAAAGAGCTAAATCAATTGCATCATTTTCCAAAAGCATCGCAACCATTGAATCAAGTGCCGTATCTATTTCTTTATCCAATAACCAAACCGGAAGAGCTATCACTTCTATTCTATCATTAAATTCAAAGCCTAGCGCCTTAAATTTAATAAAATGTTTAGCAATAATTTCTAAATCCTCTTTTGTCAGCTTTGCTCGATGCGGAAATAACAGTTGCTTTACCGCCATACTCGGATTAGCAAGTGACCTAAAGTAATGCTCATAGCGAATACGCTCGGCTGCGGCATGTTGGTCCATCATAAAGAATCCTTCTTGATTTTGAAATAGGAGATAAGTTCCCGCGAAAACACCAATATAATCTAGCTCTGGTAATTTAGGCTGTGAAGCGATCTCTGCTTCTTCTTCAATTATTTGTTGCCCGAAATCTAGTGTCTCTTTCCTATAGGTTTCTAACTCTGGCTTTCTAATTGTCTTTAAGGTCCGTGGTATTTGATGTGTTTTTGTTAAAAGCGTCTCTTTAACAAACTTTTCAATATAAAATGCTAAGATAGATTCATTAACAAATTTAACTTCAAATTTTTGTGGATGGACATTAACATCTAATAAACTTGGATCCATTACAAGATGAATTAAGGCAATTGGATATTTAGATGTCATCATAAAACTATGATAGCCATCAATCACCGCCTTAATTAACCGGTAGTTTTTAATATAGCGTCCATTAACAAAGACTGAAATATCTTTTTTTCTTGATCGTGCTATTTGCGGCGACAAGAGATACCCCTTGATCTTTATTTTTTGCACTTCCTCATTAAATATTGCCATATCTATGGTCATTTTTGAGCCGTAAATTTGATCGATTAAAGCATGGAAATCATTAGTTCCATATGTTTGTTTAACTATTTTATGATCAATTGTTAGCATAAATCTAATTTTTGGGTGCGCTAAAGCAAGGCGGTCGAATATATCAATAATCGCGTGTCTTTCAGCTAAATCCGATTTAATGTATTTAAACCTTGCTGGGGTATTATAAAATAGATCGTTAACCTCAATAATAGTTCCTTGGTTTAGTGTGGCTACGCCATCACTAACAAATTTAGAGCCATGAAAGATAACTTCAATTCCTTCTTGGTCAACTTGTCTTGTTTTTAATGTTACTTTTGCAACTGAAGAAATTGCTGCTAGTGCTTCACCTCTAAACCCTAGCGTATTAATATGCCCTAAATCACGCTCATCAATAACTTTACTTGTCGCGTGACGGTCAAAGGCTAGATGTGCATCTAGAAAATCCATACCATTACCGTTATCGGTTACGATAATAGATTGCATGCCCATCTCCGTTATTTCAACCGAAATCGAACTCGCATCCGCATCAATTGAGTTTTCAATAAGTTCTTTAACAACTGATGCCGGGCGATTGATAACTTCGCCAGCAGCAATCATATTAGCTAACTTATTGTTCATTTGTTTAATAATTGACATTATCTATCCTCTTTACTTTTTAGCAATATTTTGGAGGTGCTTAATTAATAATAGAGCTTCAATTGGTGTTAATTGATTAACATCAACTTTATCAAGTTCATCTAAGATTAATATTTTATTTGAATCGATAAAAGTCTCATTTTCAGCCTCAAACTTGTCATAACTAAACAAATCCAGTACGACCTTATTTTCATTTTCTTCTAACTTATCTAATATCTGTTTACTTCTAGCAATTAAACTTTTAGGCAAGTGAGCTAAAGAGGCCACCTGAATACCATAAGATTTATCTGTCGTTCCCTTTTCAACGTGATATAGGAAAACCATTTTATCATGCTCTTCCTTTGCCTTAACGCAAAGATTAGTTAATCTATTTAAGCTGGTTTGCAAAATGGTCAACTCGTGATAATGAGTTGAAAATAGTGTTTGAGCTTTAATCTTTTCATGAATATATTCGATCATTCCTTGAGCTAGCGCCATACCATCATAAGTAGCTGTTCCGCGACCTATTTCATCAAATAAAATTAAACTTTTTGCAGTGGCTTTTGTTAAAGCTTCATTTGCCTCAACCATTTCCACCATAAATGTTGATTTTCCGCCACTTAGATCATCAGATGAACCAATTCTTGTATAAATAGCATCATAGATTGGCAATACTGCTTTTTCAGCTGGGACAAATAACCCTGCTTGCGCCATATAGACAATTAAGGCAAACATGCGCATGTATGTTGATTTACCACTCATATTTGGTCCGGTTATTAAAAAAACCTCTCCTGGAGTCATATTGACATCATTAGCAACAAACTTGGTAAATCTTTCAACAACCAAGTGTCTTCCTTTAACAATATTTACCTTTCTTTCTTTATGCAAAAGCGGCCGAGTCAAGCTAAATTTTTGCGAAACAACTGCTAAATTTAGAAAAACATCAATTTGTGCGATTTCAGTTGCTAATTCTTGCAAAGAAAAAGTGAACTGCTCGCTATATTTTTTAATTTCTTTAAAAAGTTCATATTCTAATAATTTGCTCTTTTGCTTAGCATTTAACAAATCATCTTCTTTTTCTTTTAAAACAGTTGTAATATAGCGTTCACTATTAGTTAGTGTTTGTTTTCTCTCATAACCAAATTCTTCTTTAACTAAAGAAGAATTACCTTTTGAAACTTCAATGTAGTAACCAAAAACACGGTTATAACTAACTCTTAAGTTTTTAATTCCTGTTTTTTTACGCTCTTGTTGTTCAAAGTCTAACAACCATTGCTGTCCACTTAAATCAATACTTCTAAGCTCATCAAGTTTTTCATCAAAACCTTTTTTAATTATTCCCCCATCTTTCAAAGTGATTGGTGCATCAGCAACAATCGCTTTATCTAGATAATCATAGAGTTGATGATGATCATCCATCTTGTCAATCGTTTTGTCAATAAGTGCATTTTTATACATTTTTAATGCTTCTTTTAAATTTGGAACTTGTTTAAGTGTTTCTTTTAGCTGGTATAGATCCCTCGCGTTTACTGTCATAAACGCGATACGTCCGACAATTCGGTTAATATCATAAATGTATTTTAAGTGATGGATCACTTGTTCTCGCGGCTGATAAGGTAATAAAGACTCAATTAGATCATAACGTTTATTTAGCGCTTTAATATCATAAAGCGGATAATTTAACATTGCCTTAAGCATTCTTGAACCCATAGCGGTTTGACAGTTATTAATCCAATATAATAAAGTCGTTTTAGGATTGTTCACTAGTGATTCTTCAATTTCTAAATGTTTTTTTACACGGTAATCTATTTGCATATGACCAACCTTCTTAATTACCTTAACAGGCATTAAGTGATTGATTAACTGCTTTTGCGTTATTGTTAAATAATTTAGCAGATGAGATACTGCTCGCTTTTGTTCTTGTTCTAAATTAAAGAGAAATCTTTGTTGCGCTAACTGATAATCATCACTATAAGAAACTAAACACCCTTTTTCTTCTAGCATTCTAATAAACTCAGCATCAAAGCGGTTAGGCAGGACTATTTCTTTAAGCTTCATACTCAAAATCAAGTTAAAAGCTTCTTTTTTTTCTAATCCATCAGTTAAGTAAGACTCTCCTGTTGAAATATCAATATAAGTTAGTGCATATCCTTTTTCCGTTAAAACAAGATTCCCGATAAAATTATTTGATCTAGCATCTAAGATACTATCTTCTAAGACAGTCCCTGGCGTGATTAAACGAACTACTTCTCGCTCTACTAAGCCTTTGCCTGGTTCGCTAGTCTGTTCAACAACAGCTATCTTAAATCCCTTTTCAATCAGTTTTCGAACATAGGGTTTAACCGCATGGTGCGGTACGCCGCACATCGGCACCTTTCCCCCTGCGTCCCTTGAAGTTAATGCAATTTCTAAAACCTTTGAAGCTACAATCGCATCATCAAAAAACATTTCATAAAAATCACCTAATCTAAAAAAGACTATCGCATCTGCGTAGTCTTCTTTAATTTTAAGATATTGTTGCATCATGGGGGTGTGTTTTTGTGTTTTCATAATATGATCCCCTTTAATTTTCTACCTATAATCCCAACCCTCTAATTAAAGCATGAAGTCGAAGAATTATATTAAAATCAAAAATACCATTTATAAAAGCTTCTGCTCCATCTAACAAATCTATCCCTGTGACAAAATATGTTAAAACCGCGAACAAGATCAGCAGGATACCGCCAAAGACAACTACAATTAAAATCGCCATAAGAAGCATTTTTATTAAGGACTTCCCTGCTTTTGCTGCGACTTTCACTTCTTTGGGCTTCTCATCTTCTCGTTCATCTTCATCGTTAGTTATTTCTTCAGCTACTTTTGAGACTTCTTTTTTTTCTCTGTTATCTCGTTTTGTTAGTTTTTTCAAGGTTTTTTGAGTTCCGTGGAACTCAGCAGAATTGATGATAATTATTTCGTTATCCTCTTCTTCTGGTTTTTCTATCTGCTCAATCTCTTTGTCACGGTTTTTTTCTTCAGCTGCTATTTGAATGACTTCTCTCAACTTCTTAATTTCAGCAACCAGCTCACTCATATCCATTGTAGGCTGAGTATTTTGTGTTGGTAGTGGCGATTCTTCTAGTTTTTCAACAACTTCTTCAGCTTGATCTTCTACTTGTTCAACAACTTCTTCAGCTTGCTCTTCTACTTGTTCAACAACTTCTTCAGCTTGCTTCATATCTTCATCGCTACTCTTTTCAACTGAAATTATTGGTGCAACAATATTTGTCGTTTCTGCTTTTACCTCATTGATTTCCTTATCGTAATCTTCTATTGACTCAGGAACGAAATATGTTTCTTTTGTTGCATGAGCGTTAGCCAAAATATATTCGATTATCTCTTCTTTTTTTAATTCGGTTGAAGCTTTAATATCATTATCAATAGCAAACCTTTGTAAAATAATAACTGACATTTTCTTTATGTCTTGTTCTGTTTTTTCACTATATTTTCCGCGTTCCTTCAATTCTGTAACAATTATCTCGGCAAGTTGCGTTTTTTTCAGTCTTCTTGGGACTTTTACATCATATTTTAAGCCAATATCCCTAACTTCTGCTAAAGTTGAACTCTTAAAGAGCACCGGTCTAAACTTAGAAGGTGCCAGGCCATCAAGTCTTCCGTAACTATCAAAAAAGAGATTTTTCAACTCACGGTTATACACCTTCATATTTGGCAATTCAAGTCCAACCGCTTTAACATGTGTGAAACTCAAATCAAGGAGTCGTTTTAGTGTTTTTGGTGGAACTTCTTTTTCGATCATATAAGCGATAATATCTACCCAAAGTTCTTCTAAAAAATCTTTTTCAAGCTGACGATCATCAAAAAAGACAAGTAGGTTCTCAAGTTGTGTTTCGCTAAACTCAGTATACCAAGACAAACGATAGTTTAGCTCATCAGCTAAGGTTAAACGTGATTTCCTTGTCTCAATAACTCTTTCTCTCAGCGTTTCCCTAAGCACAAATATTCTAATCTCTCTTGGTATCGTTAAGCCGATTTCTAGAAAGAAAGTCATAATCTGTTTCGCAGGCAAATAAATTATCGTTTTTAGTATCTCTTCCATCTGGATTTCTTTTGTTCCAACTGTAATAGCACTTTCCATTGTTAATCTAGGCATGGCAAACCCTCCTTTGAACACTTACTTTAATAATACACTGTTTTAGGTTTTTTTTCAACTCGTGCATAACTATTACCGCATAAAGTGCTTGAAATCGTTTGCCTAAGACATATAATACTGTCTTCATGCTCTACTCAATAAAATTACATGTATAGGTGATTACCTAAACACACGGTATACCACTTACTACTACACCCCAAAACTAGGAAATAAAAGGAAAACGATTGAAACAATCATACCTATTATAAATACCACAGCTAAGGTGCTTAAAATATATTTCAAAACCGCTAAATCTAACTCGCTAATCGAGCCCAATTCCTTTTTTCCAGGAATAAATGCTTCTTCTTTGGTTTTTTGAGCATTTAACAAAATATATTCAATCATGTCTTCTGCTTTTAAATCAATGGCTGTCTTAATTCCATTATCAATATTAAATCTAATAATATCACGTACTGGCATGCTACGAATTTTTGTTTCAAGTTCTTTTGAATAGTTTTTGCGTCTTTTTAACTCATTAATAACAATCCCCACAAATTCTTTCTTTTTTAGTCGTCTAGGCACAATAACATTATATTTCAACCCTATTTCTTTAATCTCTTCTAAGGTTGAACTATTACTCAACACCACTCTAAGTGTGTCTGTTTCCAGCCCGTCAAGCGAAAAATACTCATCAAAAAACACCCCGGAGATACCTTTATTATATTCAGCTATTTCAGGCAGTTTTTGTCCATGTGTTTTTTGGTGTTTAATACCTAGTTCAAGCAAGTTTGACATTGTCTTTGGTTTTACTTTTTTTTCAACCATGTAGCTAATTATATTAAGCCAAAATTCTGTAAAAAATTGTTGGTTAGTTTTTTCATCAGCAAAATAAACTAACAACTTTTCCAATTGTGTTTCAGTATAATCTTCATATTTTTCTAACCGGTGACTAAGCTCATCTCCGAGGTGTGATCGCTGTTTTCTAAGTAAAACAACTTTTTCATTCATTGCCTTTCTAAGTGCAGAAGTTCTCACGTCTTTAGCCATCTTTAACTCGATATCAGCAAAAAAGTCCGTCATTTTTTGAGCTGGTAAATAAATAATTGCTTGCAGCATATGCTCAACAGTCACTTCTTCCAAACCCACTTTAATCAAACTATCTTTTGCTAA
The DNA here is from genome assembly GCA_964504015.1 of uncultured Mariniplasma sp. Taxonomy (GTDB): domain Bacteria; phylum Bacillota_I; class Bacilli_A; order Acholeplasmatales; family Acholeplasmataceae; genus Peloplasma. The sequence goes on from CAZDCS010000023.1 coordinate 12,550, forward strand.
CTTAGCCATAACACCCTCCGAAACTAGCTATTTTATAATTCTTTGTCTAACCCCTGCTCAAAAATTATTTTAATCGTTTGTAGCATTTCATCAATTTCTTCTTGTAAACTCAAATATTCAGACATTAAGGGGTATTCCTTAATTTCATTTAATAGTGCTTGATAATCATGTTGTAAATAATTTATTTTTTCTTGTTGTCTAAACTCTTTAGCATTAACAAGTTTTTTTTGTAAGTGTTTCAGCTTCTCTATTTTTTGTCTTATTATAATATCTTTATTAATTATCTTTTCGATCTTCTTATACTTAACAATGTTTTCATTGTTAAGTATCATTTGAATAAGTTTTTCTTTTTCTGTCATTTTAGCTCACCAATTAAAAACCAGGTTTTAACCGCTGTTACTTTGACATTAACTAGTTGTCCAATTAAACAAGGGTCACCTTCAAAGTTGACTAACTTGTTATGCTCAGTATATCCTGAGAGAACTTTTTCGTTTTTCTTTGATACTCCATCAACTAAAACTTTCACTATTTGGCCTTCAAACCTTTGGTTACCTCTTAGATACCCTGCAT
>CAZDCS010000024.1:0-12662 GCA_964504015.1 uncultured Mariniplasma sp.
CTAGGGGTCATCAATAATTATCACGGCGAATTAAAGACTTGGTTCAAGAAGTTCAATGGAGTCCCGGTTAAACATTTAGATGGATATTTAGCTTGGTTTCGATTTATGAAGTATTTGAGTTATCAGCACTCATTTGAAAAGCACACGCATGTAGCATTGAAGCATATAGTTTCAAGTCTGAACCAAGTCAAAATTAAAGACATTTCAAACAAAGACTTCCCAATTGATATTTTTAAGCCATATAGTACTTATCTTGAACACCGTTTATCGCTTTAGTAATTATGAGGACACTAAAACATAAACTAAAAAATAAATACTCAGTAGCAAAAATTCAAGAAGCGTTAAATAGTGCAACAGCAACTTTGATTGAAAAAGAAACTTATGTTTAATAAGTGATCTACCAATGTTTATAAAGAAATGATGAAAGAATTTAATCTATCATTTAACCAAAAATATGCCTTGGTTGAAGAAATAAGGAAAGAAATTGTCTGACATTGCAACATCTAATATAGAGAATAAAACCAGCCTAACGGCTCAAAAGGGCTCTTATACGGGTTTTTCTCTTTTTTAACTGTCAAACTCGGGATAAAGGCAGATGTTGCCAGTTGAGTTCCAGTTTAATTTTCATCTAAATCCACCTTTTTTTTCACCGCACCTGTTAAAAAAAATCCCGATACAAAAAATATTGATAACACAACTAATGTAAAAAATATCTTCTTCATTTTCGTTTCTTTTTCTCTTCCCTATACAAACGCAGTGACATCGTTTTTTATTAGTAGAAAATATACTTTAACCTAAAAGACCTAGAAACAACAAAAAAAAGCAACTAAGAAGCGTTTTCTTAATTACTTTCATTATTCTACCTACTTAACTAATCACCGATAATTACATCTAGCATCGCTTCAGTTTCAGCAGCAGCAAGACCCATAACCTCAGCGATAACGCCGCCCATTGGGATTGCCATTAATTTAGAATTCATTCTAGAAACATATGTGTTACCATTAGATTTCGTATAAATTGCAACTCGGCAAGGCATTAATGCTGACACAACTCGCTCATCGTCTAACTCCAATATTCTTACTGAGTGTCTTGATGAACAAATCTCAAATATTTTAACTTCTAAGATGTCATGTCCAAATCCTTCTAATGTTTCTTGCATATCATGAACCACAACTATCTTCCAACCATTCGCTTCAACTGCTGCTTCAAATTTTTCAACAGTCGTTTCAAAATCATAGTTACTTTGATCTTCTAACAACATCATGCTAGGCATTGTGAGAAACATAACTACTCCCATTAAAACTAACCCTGTTATTACACCTGATAAACTCGCGATAATTAATTTTGTTCTATTTTTCATTTAAATTCTCCTTTTTTTAGGTGCGAAAATGCCCCATACTTTAAAAATAATAACATAAAAAACCTCTAGAGTCAACAAACTTGACTCTAGAACTAAAATATAATTAATTATCGATTCGAGGTACGCCTAGTATGTTTCTTCTTATTTCCCCACTGTTTTTTTTCTGTTTTCTTGAAATTATGACCTTGTTTTGTTGTCTGCAATGTCGGAGAAGTTGTTCTCTTTTTTGTCTTAGTCGTGTTAGTAAATGAGTACCTTTTAATAACCCCTAAAGCAAACAAATCTTTTTCAACATCGATACTCATTTTAATATGTCTTTCAATATCTCTTAAAAGATCCGCTTCTTCTTTGCTACAAAAACTAAGGGCCACACCTGAAAAACCAGCTCTTCCGGTTCGACCAATTCGGTGAATATAGGTTTCTGGAACTTCTGGTAAGTCATAGTTTATAACATGTGATAATTCATCGATATCAATTCCTCTAGCAGCTATATCAGTTGCAACCAAAACATCTATCCTTTTTGTTTTAAAGTTCTTAAGTGCTCTTTCTCTTGCTGCTTGCGATTTATTACCATGAATTGCTTCTGCTTTAATGCCTACTTGAGCTAGAGCTTTAGTAACTCTGTTTGCCCACTGTTTTGTTCTAGTGAAAACTAATGTTGAAGTCATTTCTCTATTTTTAAGCAAATGAATCAAAAGATTCACTTTATCTTTCTTGCTCACTTTATAAACTGATTGCGCGATAACATCTAAGGTTGATTCAACTGGTTTAACGGCAATTCTAATTGGGTCTGTTAATATTTTTCGCGAAAGAACAATAATCTCTTTCGGCATTGTCGCTGAAAAGAGCATCGTTTGTCTCTTTTTGGGAATAAGTTTCATAATCTTTTCAACATCTTTAACAAATCCCATATCTAACATTCTATCAGCTTCATCTAAGACAAAGTGCTTTATCCTTGATAGATCAATAAAGCCTTGATTGATCAAATCAAGTAGTCTCCCTGGTGTTGCGACTAAAATATCTACTCCTTTAGCTAGGGAATCTGTTTGTTTTTTTTGTCTAACTCCACCAAAAATAACAGTTGTTTTTAAAGGCATACCTCTACTGTAGTCAACAAAACTATCCTTAATTTGTGATGCTAATTCTCTAGTAGGTGCTAACACTAAGGTTTTTATGTATGATCTTTTTTCGGTTAACTCCGATAATTCTTGAATTATCGGAATGGCGAACGCTGCTGTTTTCCCTGTTCCTGTTTGAGCGCTACCCAAAATATCATGCCCTTTTAGTAGGACTGGAATTGCTTTTTCTTGGATCGGTGAAGGTTCATCATATCCCTGTTCGTCTAATGCTCTTAAAATTGGTTCAATTATGTTTAGTTCTCTAAATTTCACTATATGTATCTCCGTTTTCTTTTTTTTATGTTGTCTGGCATTTATTTTTATTTGCAATAATAATCTTTGGTTTAAAATCAACTCGCTTATACAAGTAAAAACCAATACCTGAAATCAAAATATTACTAATAAGCATTGCATACCAGATGCCACTGCTTCCTAAGTTTGTAAAATCTTTAAATATAAAAACCAAAGGGATTCGCAATAACCACAATCTTGATGTTGTAATAATAAAAGTATATCTTGTATTCCCTGTTCCATTAAACGTTCCAATAAACGTTTGAAAAATAGCCATCATTGGCAACCCTAACAATAAGTAAAACATATACTCAGTAGTCAGTTTAAGTGCTAAGGGGTCATCTTTAATAAAGAAGCCAATAAAGAACTCTCTAAACCCCATAAAAAGAGCGCTTCCGACAATCATAATCCCGACTGATAGGATCATTGCTTTTTTAAAGGTTTCTCTTGCTCGAGGAATATTTTGGTTCCCGATGTTTTGCCCTAAGTAAGCAGCAAGCACACCACCAATAGCCATTACAGGATGTAGAATCAGACTCGCAAGTCTATTTCCGACCATAAAAGCTGCTACTGTTTGGACACCAAAAGCAATAATGATTGAGTTCATAATAATGAAACCAATTGCTGTGATTGCTTGCCCAAATGATGCAGGTATAGCTGTTTTAATAATTCTTAAACTAATTTCTTTATCTAGAAGTAAATATTTTTTTGAAATTGTAACACCAGTTTTTGCCCTAAATAACTGTAGAAGCCCTAATGGCATAATAATTGTATTAGCAATTAGAGTCGCATAGGCTGCACCAACAACTCCAAAATCTAGATAAGATATCAAGATAGGTGATAAAACGATATTGACAATAATAGTTATGATCCCGTAAATAACCGGTGTAACCATGTCCCCGCTTGATTGTCTAATTGCCGTAAACGCGAAAAACAGAAAAACAACAGGTAGCTCAAATGATCTAATTCTTAAATATTCAACACTGTTTCTTAGAACAAATCCAGTCGTCCCCATGAACTCCATAATATAGGGAGCCGAAAAATAGGAGATAGCGTTTAACCCTAGACCAGCAATAAGCGCTAAAACCACTAGATTAGTCGCGTATTTTTTCGCCATTTCGCTCTGATTTGATCCAACATGTTGGCTAATTAACGCTGTTCCAGCGGCGCTCAAACCAATACCTAGAGCAATAAAGGCGAAAAAGACAGGGAATGTCAATGAAATTGAACTCACAGCATCTGCACTATGACCAGGGATTCTGCTAACAAAAAACATATCAACAATATCATGAATTGTCTTAATTAAGTTGTTTAACATCAAAGGAAATGCTAATATTAAAAGCCCTTTATAAATATTGGGGTTTTTTAGAATTAAATCTTTCTTTTTGTCATCTTTGCTCATTTTTTCACCGAAAACTAAATTTTGTATTGTTTTTTTTCAAAAAAAAATATCTATTCGCATAGATATAAAATAGTAGTATTCCCCATATATATAACTACAAGAATCTAAATCTAAAATAACTAAACGTAAATCTTTGTTCATCGAAAATTCAAGCCGTATTTCCAATACTTAATTCTTTAATCTAATATTAAAAACTAAACTTTTTAATCTAATATTAAAAACTAAAAACATATATATGGGGAATACATTTTCATTATACACCAAAGTGAGCTTTTTTCAACAAAGAAAGTCCTTAACTATTAATGTTCTAAATAACCCCCCCCTGATAAGTCGCTTTTTTTGTTTTTTCTAGTTAATTATCTTATAATGTATGTATATAACCGAATAAGGAGCCCGAAATGAAAAAAGCATTGTTAGCAGTAACCATATTATTATTTGTTCTTTTAGCATCATCGTGCACAAAAAAAGATGATGATATTTTAAGAGTTGCTATGGATCTGAGGTACCCACCTTTTGAAACAGTGACTACTAAAAACGTTGCTCAAGGGATATCTGTTGATATCGCTTTTGCATTTGGTGAGTTTATTGGCCGAGAAGTTTTGATTGTGAATACTGATTTTGGTTCAATAATACCAGCATTGCAATCTGGAGAAGTTGATATAGCAATCGCGTCAATGAGTATCACAGATGCCAGAAAGCTAGAAGTCAGTTTTTCAGACCCCTACTTCTTCTTTAAGATCATCTCTTTAGTTAATAAAGACTTCGCTAATGCTAATGGCCTCGATGAAGATTCAACTATTCAAGACATCTTAGCTGTTGACAATACCAGATTCACAGGTATTGCCACTCAAGTTTCTGTTTCCATCCCTGAATCTTATGGAAAGCAGGTCATGGTTGCTACTGACCTAGGTACTGCTGTTGAGTCAGTCGCTCAAGGAACATCTGATGTCTTACTGATGAGTGCTAATCCAGTTGTAGATGGACATAAGGCTAACTTAGATGATACCATTGTTATTTGGGATGCCTTTGTCTCAAGCCCAATTGGAATGGCTACCAAACTGGGAAATGATGACTTAATTGAACAGGCGAACGCATTTATAAAAACCTTTAATGAGCCACAAGGATTATACGAGGTTTTAGCCGAAAATTGGGACGCTATTTTGTTAGAAAGATTAGGTCGATATGGTCTAAGTTTTTATCTAGATGAGTAAAAAAATAGCCTATTTTTTGGCTTTCTTGACCATAGCTCTTTTTATCGCTTTTGTCATGTTTCGCCAATCAGACTCTTTTTCGCTTGCAGCATTTCAACCCTATCATGGTTTAATTACTAAAGGTATCTTTAATACGATCTATGTTTCTCTTATATCTTTGTTAGGCAGTTTAGTCTTTGGCTTTATCTTCTACTTATTTTCAATTTCTCGCTTTAAATACTTAAATGCCCTAACTGATCTTTTTACTGAAATAATCTATGGTACTCCACTGCTGGTTTTAGTGGTCGTTATGGCCTTTGTTATCGGACCAGCTCTTGGGACATTTAACCGCAACATAATGGGATTTTCTGCCTTGATTATTTATATGACGCCCTATATGAAAAATGTCTACAAATCCGCTTTTTCCAGCATCTCTAGAGATCAATATATGGCAATGAACCTTTTTGGATTTACGCCTTATCAACGCTATCGCTATATAATAATCCCTCAGGTTTTGCGTATTCTAATGCCACCGTTAATGAATAATTTTTCGATGATCATTAAAGGGAGTGCTTTGCTAAGTGTTCTTAGCTATAATGAATTATATTATGCAATCCGCGTGGCTCAATCAAGAACTTTCGCTTTTGTTGAGGGTTATATTTTAATGTGGATCCTCTATCTACTTATTACAATTCCACTGTCGCAAGCAACAAAGCATATTGAAAGGAAGTGGGCTTTGTGAAAATTGAAATAAAGAATTTATCGCATACTTATGATGTTGAGGTTTTAACTAACCTAAATCTAGATTTATCTAAGTATAAATCAGTAGCTATTATCGGTGTATCAGGGTCTGGTAAATCGACATTACTCCGGTTAATGTCCGGCTTAGAAACACCCACACTAGGGGAAGTTTTTATTAACGGAAAAGATGTAGCAAATGACAGTTATAAAAAAACGATTGGCTTTGTTTTTCAAAATCACAATCTCTTTCCTCATCTATCTTTAAAGAAAAATATAACCTTGATACTCGAAAAAACCAGAGGATATGATAAAGATAAAAGCGAAGAGATTGCTAATAAAAACCTATCTTTGCTTCACCTAGAGGACCAAGTAAATAAATTACCTAAAAATGTTTCTGGTGGCCAAGCTCAAAGAGCTTCAATAGCCAGAGCTTTAAGTATGAATCCAAACATTATCTTCCTTGATGAACCTACTTCTTCTCTCGATCCGATTTTGACACACGAAGTACTGATTGAAATTGAAAACTTAAAAGCATTAGGTAAAGATTTTATTATTGTTACTCATGTGATGAGTTTTGCAAAAGATTTTGCTGATTATATCTTGTTTATGCATGAGGGAAAAATTGCTGAGCAAGGACCACCAAGTATTCTAGATTACCCCAAAACTGATGAGCTTAAAGCATTTATGAGTAAAGTTAGATAAATAGCTATTTTTATAAAAATAACATGCTATAATATACGTGGTTAAATTCATCAGAATCTGCAATCACAGCGGGAGGAAAAATATTGAAACCTCTAATTTCACTGAAAGCACCAAAGAGTTCTTGCATCCAGCATTTACATCCTTTTTTCGAGGGTGATTTTTATGCCTAACATTGAATTACTGATTTTATTTATAGTCTCTTTTAGCGTTATCAGCTACTTTGCGACAAAACTCAATACGTTTTTTGGGTCAGCGATTACCCTATTAGCTACGATGTTCGTTTTTGTTTCGCTAGTGGTATTTGGTCTAAATATGACGCTAGACCCAAATGTATCACTTCTCCCCTACCTTAGTTTTGAGGTAACTTACTTAAGTGTCTTTTTTGCGATTATTATAACATTCATCTATTTATTAGTTTCTTTTTCCCACTCAATATTTTTACCTAAATACAAATATAAAGATGTCTATAACTTCTTATTTTTGCTAAGTCTGGCTGGGGTTATTGGCGCCTTTTTTACTAATGACTTTCTACAATTGTTTTTATTTTTTGAAATAATTGTTTGGACAACAATGTTTTTGATCCCATTAGGCAAAAGCAAAACTGCAGCTGTTACATATTTTGGTTTTAGTTTAGCTGGAAGCCTTGCGATGCTTTTTGGTATTTTAATTATGGGAGAACAAGTTGGCACATTCAATATTGCTTATGGTCTTGCTAATGTCTCAGGAATAAATGCTTCAATTGTATTTATTACCTTTTTATTTGCGGCATTTTCTAAACTTGGGCTCTTTCCGCTTCACACATGGTTACCAATTACACATGGGAATGCTCCACATACCTTTTCACCAGTTTTATCTGGGGCTTTAGTTAAAATCGGGGCGTTTATGGCTATTTTAGTTTTAATCAAAATGGATCATACATCACCTTTGCTTAGTGTCGTTCAATTGCCTTATGCCCACTACTTGATTGCTCTATTAGGAAGTTTGTCAATTGTGTTTGGCACAATACAAGCTATTAGATCTGATGATGCAAAACAACTCTTGGCCTATTCTTCAATGAGTCATGGAGGTTATATTTTAGTGGCTTTCAGCTTAATGAGTTCCGTTGGATTTGCCAGTGGGTTTTATCACATCGTTGCTCATTCTCTAGCTAGTGCAGGTGCTTTTTTAGCAATAGCAGCTGTTGCAAGGCAAACTAAGACTACTTCTATTAAAGGTTTAGGTGGCGCATTGCAAAAGATGCCAATAACATATGTCGTCTACTTGATTTCTGTCTTATCTTTAGTTGGTATCCCTTTGACTGGTGGTTTTATCAGCAAGTGGTTACTCTTTAAGCCAATCTTTTACAATGGTTGGGTTTTTATTGGTATTGCTGGTTTTTTTGGGAGTATCGGCTCAATAATCTATATTTTCAGGCCTTTGTCTTCTTTATTATCTGGTGAAGAACAAACTGATTTTAAATTTAAAATCAAAGAGGCTCCTTTTTTAATGCTAATCCCCATGCTCATTATTACTTTTCTAAATATTTATACCGGAATATTCCCTCACACTTTGATTAGCTTTATCAATAAAATACTGACAGAACTAGGACATAATCAAGTTGCAGTAACAGCTTTTAGTGTTACTGGCTATGATGGTGTTATGAATCCGTTTTTAATTGGGGCTATCTTTTTAGTTGGGATTTCTATCTCCTTTTTGATTTTTATTACACTAAAATTAACTCATCCTTTTCGTGAAAGTGACTATGTGTCAAATGACTCTATTTGTCAAAAAGAACTTTTGTATCATAGAGCTCATTATTTTGATGAGATTGATGGACCATATCAAAAACTAGTAACAAAGATGACTGACTTTTATAACTTTTTGACAAAAGAAGTTAAAGTTATTGGAAGAAAGTGTATTTCTTATTTTATGTCTAACCATATTGAAATAGCTATTCTTTGGATTATCATTTTAGTTACCATAGTACTGCTAGGAGGATTATTATGATTATTAGCATTATTATTGGTGTCGGCATCGCTATTTTTGGTTTCGTTTTGCAAACAGTAACTAGTGGGATAAACCGGAAGCTCGTTGCTCATATTCAAAAAAAGCATGGCCCAAAATGGTACCAAGAGTTTCTCGATATCTTTAAACTGATTAATAAACCTAGTGTCCATCATGGCTGGATCTTTGACCTTGGAATTATCATTGCCTTAGGTGGAATTATATCAACAGCAATGTTTATCCCTTTAACAAATGATTTTGTCGCATTTTATGGCTACTACGATTTCGCGATTTTTATTTATTTATTTTTCATGGGCATTATCGGCATGACAATAAGCGCTAGTGCTAGTTCGAACCCTTTGACTTGCATTGGCATGATGAAGGCCCTTAAATCTTTAGTCGCTTATGAAATACCTTTTTTAATTGTTGTTTTAACAGTTATCAATTTATCGGGTGAAAATAATTTATCAGATATCGCAACCTACCAGCAAATAGCTGGTAATAACTGGTTCATTGTGGCTCTTCCGCTAGGTGCTGCAGTTGCAATTTTTAGTTTAATGGGGTTGTTAGGAAAAAAACCGTGTGATATTTACATAAAACCTTCAGAAGGTGAGTTTGGACCAATGATTGAACATGGTGGACAAGAATTAGGAATGCTCTATATAATGCATGAGCTGGCTGTTTTTATTTCTGTTACACTATTTGTTTTTATATTCTTAGGTGGTGCTCAAAATATTTTAATCTTTATTGCTAAATACTTTATAGTTTATACTCTTGTTAATTTTCTACACTTATTTTATAAGCATTTTGAAATAGCTGACAAAGTTAAATTCTATTATAAATGGCCATTATTATTTGCTGTAATCCAGGCTATTATCGCCATTTATTTTGGTTGGATTTTATAATTTTCGCTAAATTGTCTAGTTAAAAATAGACTTTTGTTTCACTAACGTGTATAATACTTGTAATTATCGTTCTCAAATATGCTTTATCTACCATTTATTAGGAGGCCTTGATGAAATATTTCGCTACTTTTATTGTATTGTTAACAACCTATTTGTTTTTAACTTCTTTTACTCTCTATGAGTTTTTATTAGGGTCATTGGTCAGCTTGATCTTAACCCTTATTGTTGTTAATTTCATTGATTTTGATGCGGATGTTACTCTTCCATTAAAATTAGTTAGATTCTGTTTTATTTATCTGCCTATCTTTATTTGGAAATTGCTCTTAGCTAATTTTTATGTTGCTAAGCTCGTTTTAAGTCCCAAAATAACGCTAAACCCCGGTATTGTTAAAGTTGAAACACAACTTAAAGGTGATTTAGCGAAATTGATTTTAGCTAATTCGATAACTTTAACGCCTGGAACATTAGCCATTGATGTTGAAGATAATGCGATCTATGTGCATGTCATGTCAATTAAGGGCAATACCCAAGAAGAGATAAGAAAAGAAATCAGTGGCGATTTTGAGCGGATTTTAAGGGGTGTTTTCAGATGACTGATATAATCAACATTATCGTTTTCTCACTTATGGGACTTGGTTTGTTTTTTTGTATGATCCGCTTTATTAAAGGACCAACATTAAGTGATCGCGTTGTTTCACTCGACACAATTAATATTATAGTTATCAGTGTTATTGCACTATTATCAGTTGTCTTTAATAGCGAACTATATCTAGATATCGCGATAATCTATGCGATTCTAGCTTTTTTGGAAACTGTTTTGTTTGCTAAATATGTGGAGGTAAAAGATGATTAATATCTTAAGTGATGTTTTTTTAGTTGTCGGAGGCACCTTTTTAATGCTCGGCGGACTAGGTATCCTACGGATGCCTGACACGTTTAACCGAATCCAAGCTGGTGCAAAAGCAACTACACTAGGCGCTTTTGCTATCTTAATCGGGATTGCTCTAGATAACCCGGAATGGACCTTTAAAATCATTTTAATTATTATTTTTATTGCGATATCTAGCCCGATTGGTTCGAGCGTTATTGCTAAAGCCTCTTATCGCGCAAAAAACATCCCCGATAATCTTGTTCAAGATGACCTAAAAGAGCGAGGTGGCGAAGATGACACTAATTGAAATTATTAAAATTGTTCTTAGTGTTTTATTGCTTTTAATCGCTTTTTTAGCTGTAACAGAAAAAAGCATAATTAGAAGTGTTATCTATCTATCTGCTTTAAGTATGCTTGCTGTTGTTTCTTTTGTTTTAATGAGAGCCCCTGATGTAGCTATTACAGAGGCTGTAATTGGTTCTGGGCTTGTAACTAGTCTCTTTGTCTTTACTCTTATTTCTGTTAAGAAAGAGGGCAAAAAATGAAAAAAGCTTTAGCCTTTTTAGCCATTATTATTTTTAGTGGTTTAATAATCTTTGAATTAAATAACAATGCTCTATTTCCTGATTATGGTGCTGTTGATGTAACACAGCGGGTTTCTTATCGCTATTTGACTAAAAACCTTGATACACCGGTTATTTTTGGTGAAACAAGAAACCCCGAAAGTGGACCAGCTAATATTGTAACTTCAATCATTGTTGATTACCGTAGCTTTGACACTTTAGGAGAGGTTTCGGTTTTATTTATTAGCGCTCTTGGTGTCTCATTTTTGCTGAGCACTGGCGGTATTGTTAAGCGTTTATCGCTAGATTTCAAACCAAACTTTATGTTAAGAGTTGGTGCTCGCTCACTTTTCGCCATTATTTTGATGACTGGTGTCTACATTACACTTCACGGGCATTTGACACCTGGGGGTGGCTTTCCCGGAGGGGCAATGATTGCAAGCTCTATTTTATTACTATATTTAGCTGATGAAAAGTTTAGAGCCAAGATTAAAGGCTTTAAGGTGCTTGAAAGTGCCTCAGGCACACTCTACATTGTTATTGGTATTATCGGATTAATTGTCGCTAACTCCTTTTTGAAGAACTTTCTAGATAATGGTACAGTAGGCCATTTATTTAGTTCAGGGATTATTCCAATTGTCTATGTATTAGTAGCACTTAAGGTTGGAAGTGAAATATCTGGGATTATTGATAATTTCTTGACTGAGGAGGACGCCTAATGATTCAATATGCCGCAATAGTTTTGTTTTCGATTGGTTTATACGGGGTTTTGATTAACAGAAATGTAATTAAAATTATTATTTCACTTAATGTCCTTCACATTGGACTTAATATTTTTATTATTAGTATCGGTTATGTTACAGGTGGTATCGCACCAATTCTTACTAGTACTAATTATACTAGCGCCTTACTCTTTGTTGACCCACTACCACAAGTTTTAGTTTTAACATCAATTGTTATTGGCGTTGGAACAACCGCCCTAGCGCTAGTTTTAGCGAAATTGATGCATGCTCAATATCACACATTTGAAATCGATGAGATGGGGGAAGACCTATGAGTGTTGTTTTATTAATCGTCATCCCTTTACTTGCTGCTTTTATCTCTATTTTATCAAAAAAAATAGCCCCCTATTTATTAGTGTCCGTTATTATTTTCAACCTTATTTTATTGATCTTTCTAGCGGAATATGGAAATGTAACTCTTGGTGGTTTTGAATTTCCTTATGGAATAAATTTACTTTTTGATGTATATGCTAAAATTGGGCTAATTTTAGTAAATGGTTTGTTTTTAATTATTGTTGTCCTAAATATCAAACAGTATTCTAAGTTTAGCACAGTCTTGTTAGTTGCGTTAGTTGGCCTAAATGGTCTCCTTTTGACAGGTGACTTGTTTAATCGCTTTATTTTCTTAGAAATTGCCGGTATTTCATCCTACTTAATTACTACATCACACAAAAAACCACTATCAACTTTCAATTACTTAATAATGGGAACAATCGGCACTAGCTTATACTTATTTGGTTTAACTATTTTATAT